>DATKDT010000123.1:0-4478 GCA_035512575.1 Vicinamibacterales bacterium
CGGCGCGCCGTTTCGACGCCCGCGAGGCCGCCGGCGCCCGGCGCGAAGCGCGCCTGCAGGAACATGCCGGCGCGGAAGTGACGGCCGAACGGCACGAACATGTGCGCAATCGGGCCGGCCTGCAGCAACTCGGATCGCAGCGGCGGCGCTATCCCGACGATCTGCATGGGCTCCTCGCGTTCGGAGAGCGGCTCCCCCCCTTGAGGAGCAACGCGAATCATCTGACCAATCGGATCGTCGCCGCCGAACATGCGGCGCGCCAGAATCTCGTCGATGATGACGACGCGAGGGGCGCCGGTCGATTCCTCCTCCGCGCGCGTGAACTCGCGGCCGCGCACCATGCGCAGTCCCAGTGCCGCGAAATAGTCCGAGCCGATGATGCGGTATTCGCCCGCGCCGAACTTCGTGTCCGGGACGCCGACACGCTCGATTGAGGCGCTCTCGTGCGTGTCGCCAAACGGCATCGACGAGGCCAGGCCGGCGGCCATCACGCCCGGCGCGCGCCGCACGCGCTCGAGCACCGTCCGGTACACCGCGCGCGTGCCCGGTTCCTCATAGCCGGCGAGGCTGCCGTCGAGGCTGGCCACGACCATGTTCTCGTACGAATGACCGGGATTTCCCTGCGCGGCCGTCATGGACGTGCGCGCGAAAATGCCGCCGGCCGTGAGCAGCGCGAGCGACAGCGACACCTGCGCGACCACCATGATGTTGCGGGCGCTGAAGCGGCGCCGGCTCGCGGCGCCGTCGGTGCCGCGCTCCTTCAAATCCCGGACGAGATCGCGGCGCGACAGGCGCAGCGCCGGGCCGAGCCCGAACGCCACCGTTGCAATCGCCGCGAGCGCCATCGTCACGGCAAGCACGCGGACATCGGGCGTCGGGCTGAACGTCACGCGCAGCGGCAGGGCCGCGGTGATCGACGACGCGAACGCGCGCGTGGCGAGATAGCTCAGAAGCAGGCCGCAGGCGCCTCCGGCCGCCGCCAGGACGATGCCCTCGGTGAGCAGCTGGCGGATCACGCGCGTCCGGCCCGCGCCGAGCGCGAGCCGCAGCGCGATCTCCTTCGCCCGCGCCGTGCCGCGGGCGAGCAGCATGTTGGCGATGTTGAGGCACGCGATGATCAGCACGACGCCCGACAGCCCCATCAGCAGGGCCGAGAAGGCCATGAGCGCGGTGTCGCTCTGCGGCGACGTGCTCGTCGCGAGGCGCGACAGGGGGTTCGTCGTCAGCAGCTGATCCTTGTTTTCGGCCGGATAGGCCTCGGCGTGGTGCCGCGAGAACGCCTCGAGCCGCTCCGCGGCAAGCTCCGGCGAGATGCCTTCCTTGAACCGCCCCGCCGCGACAAGCGTGGGATTGGCGCGGTCGGCCAGCGACAGGCGGTTGTTCTTGAACGTGTCGTTGACGATGTTGTCGAAGACGCCGAGCGGCAGATACAGATCCGGCCCGACGAACACCATCGTACCGGTGAAGCCTTCGGGCGCGGCGCCCACGATCGTGAAGTCCTGCGCGTTGATCCGGATGGTCTGCCCCACCTCGTGCCGGCGGCCATAGGGCACGATCGCCACCGGAATGCGCGCGCCCGGCCGCTCTTCCGCCTGCGTGAACGGCCGCCCGGCCGCCAGCTGCACGCCCAGCGTTTCGAAGTAGTTGGCCGACACGACGTCGACGAACGTGCGGCGGGTCGTGTCGCCGTCCTGCACGCCGGCCATCGCGAACGTGTGCGCCATCAGCTCGTCGAAGACGCCGCTTTCGTCGCGGATGTCGACGTAGTTCGGATAGGAGAATGCCCGGTAGGAGCCACGCTCGACACCGCTGCGGCTGTACAGCCCCACCAGCTCGCCGGCGCGGCCCGACAGCGGCTTGAAGAGCAGCTCGTTGACGATGCTGAAAATGGCGGTGTTGGCGCCAATCCCGATGCCGAGCACGAGGACGGCAATCGCGGTGAAGCCAGGCGCCTTGACGAAGGCGCGGAAGGCGTAGGCGAGATCCTGGCGCAGGGCTGTCATACGCAGCCTTACGGCTGTGGCGCGGCGCCGGTTCCCTGTCGACCGGCCAAACGGCTAAGATGGAGGTTTATGGCAGCCCTGATCGAGGCAATCACTATCAAGCGGAAGATGTTCTTCGAGCACGAGGGGGCCCCCTACCACGCGCTCGACGTCGAGATTTCCCGTCCGACCGCGCGGGGCGGCCAGACCCTGGTCCGCATCAAGATGCGCAACCTGCTGACGCGCGCCGTGTTCGACAAGACCTTCAAGGCCGGCGAGAAGTTCAGCGAGCCCGACCTCGAGACGGTGACCGCGTCCTATCTGTATGCCGACAGCGACGGCTATCACTTCATGGACCAGCAGACCTACGACACGTTGACGCTGAGGCCCGAGATGGTTGGCGACGGCAAGGACCTGCTCGTCGACAACGTGATCATCGACGTGCAGAAGTTCAACGGCAATCCGATCGGCCTGAGCTTCCCCACGCACGTCGAGCTGACGGTGAAGGACACCGAGCAGGGCGCGCGCGGCGACACGGCCAGCGGATCGGTGACGAAGGTGGCCACGCTCGAGACCGGCATGGAGATTCGCGTGCCGCTGTTCATCAAGGCGGGCGAGAAGATCAAGGTCGCCACCGAAACGCGCGAGTTCGCGGGAAGAGCATGAAACTCGGCGTCATCGTGGCCAGCGTGCGCGAAGGCCGCAACGGCTGGCCGGTCGCGCAGTGGTTTCTCGAGGCGGCGAAGCGCCACGGCGGCTTCGACGTCGAGCTCATGGACCTCAAGGCGTGGGATCTGCCGCTGCTGAGCGAGCCGAACCACCCGCGCCTCCAGAAATACACGCAGGACAAGACGAAGCGGTGGAGCGCGGCCGTCGCGGCCGCCGACGCGTTCGTCATCGTGACGCCGGAGTACAACTTCGCGTCGCCGCCGGCGCTGGTCAACGCGCTGCACTATCTCTACAAGGAATGGAACTACAAGTCCGCCGGCTTCGTGAGCTACGGCGGCATGTCGGGCGGCATCCGCTCCGTGCAGATGACGAAGACGCTGCTCACCACACTCAAGATCGTTCCCCTCGTCGAAGCCGTGGCGATACCCTCCATTGCGAAACTCGTCGAGAACGGCACGTTCAACGCCGACGAGAAACATGACAAGTCAGCCGCGGCGATGCTCGACGAGCTCGCCCGCTGGACGAAAGCCCTCAATGCCCTTCGCCAAACTTAAGCTGCACCCCTCACTTCAGAAAGGCATCAAGGAGCTTGGCTTCGTGAAGCCGACACCCATCCAGGACGAGGCCGTACCGCCGGCGCTCGAAGGGCGGGATCTTCTCGCGTGCGCACAGACGGGCAGCGGCAAGACCGCGGCCTTCCTGCTGCCAATCATGCACCGCATGATGGACCAGCCGCGGCGCACCACGCGCGCGCTGATCCTCACGCCCACGCGTGAGCTCGCGGCGCAGATCGTGGAGGACTTCAACGCCTTCGCGGTGCACACGCCGCTGACCGGCGCGGCCGTCTTCGGCGGCGTCAGCATGGGCCCGCAGGAGCATGCCTTCCGCAGCGGCGTCGACATCATCGTCGCCACGCCGGGACGCCTGCTCGATCACATGCGGTCGCCGTACGCGAAGCTGTCGGGCATCGAATACCTCGTGCTCGACGAGGCGGACCGCATGCTCGACATGGGCTTCCTGCCCGACATCAAGAGGATCCTCCGGCACATTCCCACGAAGCGCCAGACGCTCTTCTTCAGCGCGACGATGCCGGGCCCGATCGGCGCGCTGGCGAACGAGATGCTGAAGCAGCCGGTGCAGATCGCGCTGCAGCGGCAGTCGGCGCCGGCCATTGGCATCACGCAGGCCGTCTATCCGGTGCCACAGCACCTGAAGGCGCAGCTGTTTCTCGAGCTGCTCAAGCGGGGCATCATGAAGCAGGCGCTCGTCTTCACGCGCACGAAGCACCGCGCCAACCGGCTGCACGCGTTCCTCGTGGCCAACCGCGTGTCGGCCGAGCGCATCCACGGCAACCGCTCGCAGGGCCAGCGCACGGACGCGCTTGCCGGATTCAAGAGCGGCAAGTATCCCGTGCTGGTCGCGACCGACATTGCCGCGCGCGGCATCGACGTGGAGGCGCTGACACACGTCGTCAACTTCGACGTGCCTCTGGCGCCGCTCGACTACATCCACCGCGTGGGCCGCACCGGTCGCGCCGAGCTGACCGGCGAGGCCTTCACGTTCGTCGCGCCCGACGAGGAAAGCGACCTGCGGCAGATCGAGCGCGCGATCGGCAAGGGCCTGCCGCGCGTGACGCTGCCCGACTTCGACTACAAATCGCAGGGCGCGCGGCTCGAGGTGCCGCACGCGCAGCGCATCGCGGAGATTCGGGCGCGGAAGGCCGAGGAGCGCGCGCGGGCCCGCGCGAAACAGGATCGCAAGGCGGCCGCGTCGGCGGGCCGCCCGCTGCCGGGGCGCCCGTCACAGCCGGCACACCCCTCGCGCCCG
>DATKDT010000124.1:0-33243 GCA_035512575.1 Vicinamibacterales bacterium
GCTTCCTCCTCCGGATCGATCTGCGCGTCGAGCGTCTGCGCCACCAGCTCCGGATCCACGCCCTTCATCGCCAGCTCGCGGGCAATGCGCATCCGCCCCTGTCCCTTGATGTGCGTGGCGTGGCGCGCGAAGGTCTTCGCCGCGCGCGCATCGTCCAGAAATCCGGCGGTGATGAGATCGTCGAGGACGCGGTCGATGTCGGCGGGGTCGAACTTGCGCTGGAGGAGTTTGCGCCGGAGCTGCGCGCGCGTGTTCTCGCGCCGCCCCAGCATGTTCAGGGCCGTGGTCTTGAGGTCAGCCGCCAAATCTCTCGATGTTGGGGTTCACCGTCGTCTTCGTCGGTTCGTTCGCGGAGCGCGCCATCTCGTCGCGCGCCATCTCGGACGTCGTCGAGATGCCGGCGACCTTCAGCTTGAATTCGTCGACGTTCGACGCCCAGCGCATCGCCTCGTCGAGCGTGATGTCGCCGCGCTGGTAGAGGCCGAAGATCGACTGGTCGAACGTCTGCATGCCGTACTGCGACGTGCCCGCGGCAATCGCGCCCGGAATCATGCTCGTCTTTTCCTTGTCGACGATGCAGTCGCGGATGAAGGGCGTGGCGAGCATCACCTCGACGGCCGCGGCGCGGCCGACGCCATCGGCCTTGGGGATCAGGCGCTGCGAGATCGCGGCCTTGAGCACGCTGGCGAGCTGCAGACGCACCTGGCGCTGCTGGTGCGGCGGAAACACCGCGATGATGCGGTTGATCGTCTCGGTGGCGTCGAGCGTGTGCAGCGTGGAGAAGACCAGGTGACCGGTTTCGGCGGCCGACAGGGCCGTCTCCACCGTCTCGTGGTCGCGCATCTCGCCGACCAGGATGACGTCCGGGTCCTGCCGCAGCGCGGCACGCAGCGCCGACGCGAACCCCAGCGTGTCGACCGTGACTTCGCGCTGATTGACGATGGAGCGGTGGTCGCGGTGCAGGTACTCGACCGGATCCTCGATCGTCATGATGTGCGCCGAGCGCGTGTTGTTGACGTGGTCGATCATCGCGGCCAGCGTCGTGCTCTTGCCGCTGCCGGTGGTGCCCGTGACGAGCACCAGGCCGCGCTCCTCCTCGGCCACCCTCTTGAGCACCGGCGGCAGCCCGAGCTCGTCGATCGTCATGATGCGCGTGGAGATGACGCGCAGCACGAAGCCGACCGTGCCGCGCTGCTGGAACACGTTGCAGCGGAAGCGGCCGAGCCCGGCCACCGAGTAGGCGAGGTCGAGATCGAGCCGCTCCTTGAACTGCTCCTGCTGCGCGGGCGACAGCATCTGGTTGACCATCGCCTCGGTGTCTTCGCGCTCGAGGCGGCGCTCTTCCGACGCGGGCACGAGCGTGCCGTTGACGCGCATCATCGGGTAGCTGCCGGCCTTCACGTGAAGGTCGGACGCCGACGCGGCGGTTGCCGTGCGCAGGAGATCGTCGAGCTTCATCCCGCCTGCCGCGCGGCCGTCGCCTGCGCCGTCTCCTGCGGCTGAAGGAATCGCAGCCAGCCGTGCCGGTCGGGCGCGGCGCAGTTGATGATGTCGAAGTAGCCCTTCTGAATGGCGGCGGTGATGGGCCCGCGCTCGCCGTTGCCGACCGGAATCTTGTCGACCGATCGGATCGGCGTCACCTCGACGGCCGTGCCCGCGAAGAACACCTCGTCGGCGATGTAGAGCATCTCGCGCGGCACGTGCTGTTCGACGACGCGCAGGCCGAACTCGCGGGCGATCGTGATGATCGAGTCGCGCGTGATGCCCGGCAGCACCGACGCCGACAGCGGCGGCGTGTACACGACACCGTCGCGGACGACGAACACGTTCTGGCCGCTGCCTTCGCTCACGTGGCCTTCGGGATCGAGCGCGATGCCTTCGCTGTAGCCCTCGGCGAGCGCCTCCATCTTGATCAGGATCGAGTTGCCGTAGTTCGCCGAGCTCTTGGCCATGGCCGGCAGCGTGCTCGGCGCCATGCGCCGCCACGAGCTGATGCGCACGTCGACACCCTGCTCGAGCGCGCCCTTGCCGAGATACGTGCCCCACTCCCACACGAGCACCGCCGCGTCGACGGGGCAGGGGAACGGATCGACGCCCAGCTTGTTGTAGCCGCGGTAGATCACGGGCCGGATGTAGCAGGCGTCGAGCTTGTTGGCGCGTATCGTGTCGATCACGGCCGCGGTCAGCGCGTCCTGATCGAGCTCATACTCCATGCGGTAGATCTTGGCGGAGTCATACAGGCGCCGCATGTGGTCTTCGATGCGGAAGCAGGCCGGGCCTTTCGGGGTGTTGTAGCACCGCGCGCCCTCGAACACCGCACTGCCGTAGTGGATGACGTGGGACGCGATGTGGATCTTCGCGTTGTCCCAGTCGACGAGCGATCCGTTCATCCAGACTTTGCCGGCGCTGGAAAAACTCATCTAGCGACTCCTTAAAAGGCACTCCCGGGGAGAATGGCCTGACGGACTGAATAGTATCACTGCTTCTCGCCGCAGAAGGGGCACCGGTCGGCCCGCGCATGCAGCGGCTTCCGGCACTGCCAGCAGAACCGCGCGGCCGGAGCGTCCGCGCGGTGGCGCGCGCGTGAAATCACGGCCTGCGCGCCGTCGCCGCGCGCGCCGCGCGCCTGGCCGTCCGGCACCGGCGCGCGCCGAATCAGCTTGCGCGCGCCGAGGATGGCCTCGAGCAGATCGCCCGCGCGCTGATAGCGCTTCGCCACGTCGGGCGCCAGCGCCTTCATCACGATGTCGTTGATCGGCGCCGGCACCGCGGCATTGCGGGCGCGCGGCGGCTCGACGAGGTCGCCACGCATCAGCCGCTCCATGTCGGCCGGCGACGGCGTCTCGTACGGCAGCACGCCCGTCAGCATCTGATACATCGTGATGCCCACCGAATAGATGTCCGAGGCGAACACCGCCTTGCCCTGGAACTGCTCCGGCGCCATATAGGGCGGGCTGCCGATGACGGTCGTCCCGTGCGCGGCGATTTCGAGAAACCGCGACGTGCCGAAGTCGGCGACCTTCAGCACGTCGTTGTCGGAGACGAGCACGTTGGCCGGCCGCAGGTCGCGGTGGATCACTCCCTGCCGGTGCGCGTGGTCGACGGCGTTGGCAATCTGGCACGTGTAGTCGAGCGCCCGGCTGAGCTCGAGCGCGCCCTCGCGCGCGATGATGTTCTCCAGCGTCTCGCCGGGGATGTACTCCATGACGATGAAGAAGACGTTGTCCTGTTTCTCCGCCGTGATGATCCCGACGATGTTGGGATGGCCGAGCGCCGCCAGCAGGCGCGGCTCTTTCAGCAGCTCGCCGAAATCGGTGGTCTGGCGGTGCGGCACCTTGATGGCGACCTTCTTGTCGATCCAGGTGTCCTCGGCCAGATAGACCGTGCCGAATCCGCCGCTGCCGAGCGGTGCGACGATGCGGTATTTTCCGAGTGTTTGTCCGCGGAAGAGCATTTGGGGGAGCGAGCCCTTCGGCTCGGGCCGAGCCTCGCCGGCGCCTCGCGCGGGGCAGGCGGCCCAAGAATAGCATGGCATCATGACCCGCATGAGCGAACCACGGGCCTATGCGCCGGATGCGGCCGAAGGTCAGGATGTGCTGTTGTCCGAGGAGGAAGGCGCGTACCTCACGCGCGTGCTGCGGCTGGGGCCGGGCGACGCCGTGCGCGTGTTCGACGGGCGGGGCGCGGCGTTCGCCGCCGAGATCCTGGAGGCGCGGCGCGCGTCGGTGCGCGTGCGCGTCGGCCATCCCGAAGAGGCCGCCGCCGAATCGCCCGTCGCATTCGTCGTCGCGCCGTCGCTTGTCAAGGGCGACGGGTTCGACGAGATCGTGCGCGACGCGGTGATGATGGGCGCCGCCGTCGTGCGGCCGGTGCTGACCGAGCGGACCGTGGTGAAGCCGCGCGAGGCGAGGGAGGATCGCTGGCAGCGCGTGGCGCTCGCGGCGACGAAGCAGTCGGGGCGCGCCGTGCTGCCGCGCGTCGAGGCGCCGGTCACGCTCGACCAGCTGCTGTCGAGCGACGCGTCGGCCGCACGCGTCGTGTTCGTCGAGCCGTCGGCCGACATGCTCGCGACCGATCCGCTCACACTCGTTGCTCCCGTGTCGGCGCTCGTGCTGCTCGGGCCCGAAGGCGGCTGGTCGCCGGCGGAGCTGCAGCTGTTCAAGGAGCGCGCGCTGACGGCCGTGCGCATCGGCCGCCGGACGATCACCGCCGAGCGCGCGACGATCGCCGCGCTTGCCGTGCTGACCGCGGCCTGGGAGCGCGAATGAAGAGGTAGCGCAGCCGGTCAGGCCTGCGAGCGTGTCATCACCAGACACGCCCACCCGTCCTCGGCCCGGCGTCCGATCACCTCGAGCCGGCCGAACGCGTCCCTCACCGCCGCGTCCTCGTCCTCACGCAGTCCACTCAGGATGATCGTGCCGCCCAGCCGCGTCAGCGCCTCGAGCGTGGCGGCGTACCTCGACAACGCCGCGCCGGTCAGATTGGCAGTGACGATGTCGAATGGGCCCGCGGCGCCGACGCCCGCGTCTTCAATCGACGCGCAGCGGAGATCGAGCGCGACGCCATTCGCCGCCGCGTTGTCCGCGGCGTTGTCGACCGCATCCTGATCGTTGTCGATCGCCACCACACGTGCCGCGCCGAGTCTGGACGCGGCGATCGCGAGGACGCCGGATCCGGTGCCCACGTCCATGACGGCCGTGCCGTCCAGAGAGAGCGTCTGCAGTGCCTCGAGGCAGAGGCGCGTCGTGGCGTGATGACCGGTGCCGAAGCCCGTTGAAGGGACGATGACAATGGTGTCGGACCCGTGGTCTCGTGGGACGTCCCACGGCGGTGCGACGGTCAAAGCCCCGGCCCGAATCGCACGCAAGGCCGCCTGACTTCTTTCTGCCCAGTTCTCGTCAGGGACATCCAGGGACGCGACGTCCACCCCTGGCAGCGCGGCCCTCAGGGCGGCTGTCGCCCTCCCGCGAACCCCTGCGTCACCGAAGAATGCGACTACCGCGTCGTCCTCTTCGCTCTCCTGCAGGGCAATGACACCGAAGTCGTCGAGCGCTGCCGCGACGAGGTCTGCAAACTCCGGATTGGGGACAGCCGGACGCACGCGAAGTGCGGGGTAGGTTCGCATGACGGACATCATGGTTCAGCAGACTGCGCCCGGCAATCCGGCCGGTGGTTTGCTGCACGCCTGGCATGCACCGCAAGCGAATCGGGCGTCTTCCGGGGTTCGCGTACAAGGGAGTGTTTGCCTATCTCCTTACGCTGTGCACATTTGCGCGGCGTGAGCGGTTCAGGGACCCGCGCGTCGTCGCCGAGACGGATCGACTTTTCCGAGACGCGTCGGCGCGCTGGGCGTTTCAGTTTCTCGCACATTGCTACATGCCCGATCACCTGCATCTCGTCCTGATGGGAACCGCGCGGGATGCAGACCTGGTGGGCTTCGTTCACGACGCGAAGCGGCGGTCCGGGTGCTGGCATGCGCAACGGTACGGGATGCCGTTGTGGCAGACGGGCTGGTTCGATCACATCATTCGCGACGACGAGAGCATCGAGCGCCATGTGTGCTACACCCTGGCGAATCCTGTGCGGGCGGGGCTTGTCGATGGATGGAAGCAGTGGCCGTACTCAGGAGCGGTGGTGAGGGTGGCGGACGAGGATTTTAAGGTCTGCGCTACCCGAAGAGGTCTTTGACCTTGTCGAACACCGAGCGATCTTCGTCGCGATCGAGATCGGCCGGCACGGGCTTGCCCATCGGCATCGTCTCGGCCAGCGCTTCGAGCGCGGCGCGCTGTTCCTTCGTCAGTTTCTTCGGCACCTGCACCGCCACCTGCACGTAGAGGTCGCCCTTGCCGCGGCCCTGCACGCTCGGCATGCCCTTGCCGCGGACGCGCAGGCGCGTGCCCGAGGCGGTCCCCGGCGGCACGTCGACGGTGGCGTCGGCGCCCGACGGCGTCGGCACGGCGAGGCGCGTGCCGAGCGCGAGCGCCGGGAAGGTCACCGGCATCTGCAGATAGAGGTCGTCGCCTTCGCGCTGGAAGAACGCATGATCCGCGACGTGGACGACCACGTAGAGGTCGCCGGCCGGGCCGCCCGCCAGGCCGTGCTCGCCCTCGCCGTACAGACGAATCTGCTGGCCGTTGGCGATGCCGGCCGGAATCTTGATCTTGAGCGTCCGCTCCTGCGACACGCGGCCCTGCCCGGCGCATGCCGCGCACGGATTGGCGATGAAGCGGCCGGTGCCTCGGCAGTGCGGGCATGGCCGCGCGACGGTGAAGAAGCCCTGCTGATACCGCAGCTGCCCGCGGCCTGCGCACTCCTTGCACGTCTCGGGCGCCGTGCCTTCCGCGGCGCCGGTGCCGGTGCAGGTCTCGCACGTCTCGTCGCGCGGAATCTGGATGGCGCTCTCGGTGCCCGTGAACGACTCGTCGAACGCGATCTCGAGGTCGTAGCGCAGATCGGAGCCGCGCTGCGGCCCGCCGCGGCGGCCGCGGCCGCTGAAGACGTCGCCGAAGCCGAACACGTCGCCGAGGTTCGAGAACAGGTCGCCGAAGTCGGCGAAGATCGTCGGGTCGAAGCCCTGCGCGCCGCCGGCGCTCACGCCCTGATGGCCGAAGCGGTCGTAGCGCGCGCGCTTGTCCGTGTCGGCGAGCACCGAATAGGCCTCGGCCGCTTCCTTGAACCGCTCTTCCGCCTTGTGGTCGCCGGGATTGCGATCGGGGTGGTACTTCAGCGCCTGCCGGCGATAGGCGCTCTTGATGTCGGCTTCGGAAGCACCGCGCTCTACGCCAAGGACCTCATAGTAGTCACGCTTCACGAATCGAGTTCCTGCGCCACGCGCACCATCGCCGGCCGCACGAGGCGATCGCCGATGCGATAGCCGCGGCGCAGCTCGCCGATGATCTCGCCCTCGCGGCGGCCCTTGGCCGGCTCGTACGCGACGGCTTCATGAATGTTGGGATCGAAGTCCTGGCCGATCGAGTCGATCGGCTCGACGCCGCGGCGGCGGAGCATCTTGACCATCTGCCGGTGAATCATCTGCACGCCCTGGTGAAAGCTGCCGTTCGCGTCGCCCGGATCGGCCGCCAGCGCGCGCTCGAGGTCGTCGACGATGGGCAGGAAGTCCTTGACGGCGTCTTCGGTGGCCCGCGCCGACATCTGCAGGCGCTCGCGCTCCATCCGCTTGCGGAAGTTGTCGAACTCCGCGCGCGCGCGCAGCGCCTGATCGCGGTACGCGTCGCGCTCCTTCTCCAGGTCCGGCCCGCCCGTGTCGAGCTCCGCCGCCGCATCCTCCGGACGCTCGGTCGGCATGGCGGCCTCGTCCGTGCCCCCGTCCGACGCCGGCTCGAGCACCTCGTCGAACGGTTCCTGTCGCTTGTCGTCTGTCATCGCTGGGAAATGTCCGTATCGAAAACACGCGTCACGACCTGCGCGACGCCGTCCACGACGTTGATGGATTTCTGGTACCGCATCCGCGTCGGGCCAATCACGCCGACCGCGCCGATGCGGTCGCCTTCCTGATAGGTCGACGCCACCACGCTGAACGGGTGCAGATCCGGCGAGGGATTCTCGGTGCCGATCACGACGGTGACGCCCGGCGCCTCGATGTACTGCGTCAGCAGCTCGACGAGCCGGTGCTTCTCCTCGATCATGCGGAAGAGCGAGCGCAGTGTGTCGAGCGAGAGCCGCTCGTCGTACGCCGTCGCGCCTTCGAACAGCGTCGACGCGCCCTGGATGAAGAGCGACACGCCGGGCGTGATGGCGTCGACCTCCTCGAGCCCCGACTGCGCAAGCTCGAGCGCGCGCTGCAGCAGCTCGTCATAGAGCGTGCGCTCTTCCTGCAGCCGCGCGAGCAGCGCCTCGCGCGCCTCGCTGATGCGCAGGCCCGCGAACTCGGCGTTGACGTAGTTGGCGGCCTGGCGCAGCACGACCGGGTTGACGCCCTCGCCGTACTCCACCATCTTGTGCGTCACCTGCCCGCCCGCCGACACGACCACCACCAGCATCTTGCGGCTGTCCAGCGGCACGAAGTCGATGTGCTGCAGCACGGCGTCCGAGGCCGCCATCGCCACGGCGAAGCCGATGTGGTGCGACGCGCGCGACAGCTCCTGCGACGCGTTGTCGAGCATCGCGTCGAGCGAGCCGGCCTTCCGCAGGCGCGCCTCCACGTCGGCCGAAGGCTTCATGCGCCGGCGGTTCTCCATCAGGAGGTCGACGTAGGTGCGATAGCCCTGATCGGTGGGGACGCGCCCGGCCGAGGTGTGCGGCTGCTTGACCAGGCCCAGCTCCTCGAGCCGCGCCAGGATGTTGCGCACGGTTGCCGACGAGAGCCCGAGACCCGAACGCTCCGCCAGCCACAATGACGACACAGGCTCGCCCTGCTCGATGAACTCGGCAACCAGCCGGGCAAGAATCCGGCGCTGACGGTCGGTAAGGTCGAGTCGTGGGGTGCTCATTAGCAGTCGTTCATTGAGAGTGCTAACGGCAATTATAGCAAGGCGCGGCGGACGAGCAGCTCAGCGGCCTCGCGCGCCTCGGCCGCCAGGCCCGATTCGTCCTCACGGACGAGCCGGCCCTCACGCACCAGGCACGTCCCGTCGACCCACGCCGCCCGCACGTCCGACGCGCGCGCGCCGTACACGATCGTCGAGTACGGATCGCGGTCGGGCAGCGTGTGCAGCGGCGACGGCGCCAGCAGCGCCAGGTCGGCGCGCTTGCCGGGCTCCACCGATCCGAGCTCGGCCTCGAGGCCCAGCGTGCGCGCGCCGCCGCGCGTCGCCATCCACAGCGCCTCGCGCGCCGTCAGCGCGCCGGGCCCCGCCGTCACCGCCTGCAGCGTCGCCGCGAGCCGCATCTCCTGGAACATGTCGAGGGTGTTGTTGCAGGCCGCGCCGTCGGCTCCGAGCGACACGACAATGCCGCGGCGGCGCATCTCCGCCACCGGCGCGATCCCCGATCCCAGCTTCAGGTTCGAGCCCGGACAGTGCAGCACCTTCACGCCGCGCTCGGCCATCATGCCCTGCTCGGCGTCGGTCGCCCACACGCAGTGCGCCGCGCACAGCCGGCGGGTCGCAAGGCCGGTCGACGCCAGATAATCGAGGTTGCTCATGCCCGTGAGGCGCGCGACCAGCGCGACTTCCTCCCGGTTCTCCGACGCGTGCGTGTGCACGAGCAGGCCGTGCGCATCCGCCGCCTGCGCCACGCGCTCGAGCAGCTCGCGCGAGCACGACACGGCGAACCGCGGCGCCAGCGTCACGCGCAGCCGGCCTCCGGCCGCGCCATGCCACCGCGCATGCAGCGCCAGGCTCTCGTCGATCGACGCCACCGCCTCCTGCTGCAGCCGCGCCGGCGCCAGATCGTCGGCGTCCATCAGGCACTTGCCGATCGTCGCCCGCAGCCCCGTCGGCTCGATGGCCTCGAACACCGCATCGGTGTCGTGCACCGTCTCCATGGTCAGCACGCTGGTGGTGCCGCCCTTGAGCAGCTCGGCGGCCGCGAGGCGCGCCGAGACCCTCAACGTCGCGGGATCGTGCGCGGCTTCGAGCGGCCACACGCGCGCGCGCAGCCAGTCGAGCAGCGGCAGATCGTCGGCCATCGTTCGGAACAGCGTCTGGCAGAGATGAATGTGCGTCTGGATGAATCCGGGCAGCAGGTAGGCGCCGGCCGCGTCAACCGATTCCTCGAACCGGGTGCGGGCATGCGCGGGCGGCACGTCGCCCACGAAAGCGACGCGGCCATCGACGATGCCCACCGACCCGCGCACGATCTCGTGCGCGTCGTTCATGGTCACGACGGCGGCGTTGGTGATGAGCGTGCTCAAAAGAGAATTTCGATTCTCGCCTTCTCGCGCAGCTGGTTGATCAGGTTCACGGTGAGTCGATCCTGAAGCTCGCGGAGCAGATAGGCGGCCAGATCCGCCTGGATGTCCTCGAAGGGCTGGATGCGCGACGGGCGGCGCCCGGTGACCTTCACGATGTGGAAGCCGTCGGGCGTGGCGGCGAGGCCGCCGACCTGGCCGGTCTGCAGCCCGAAGACCACTGCGTCGAATTCCTTCGGCGTGGCGCCGCGGTCGAACCATCCGAGTTCGCCGCCGTTGACGCCCGTGGTGCGGTCCTCGGAGTAGTTGCGCGCGAGCGCCGCGAAGTCGTCGCCGCGCTGGGCGAGGCGCATGATGGCCTCGGCGCGCACGCGCATGGCGTTGCGGGCCTTGTCGTCGGCGCCTTCGGGCACGCGCACGAACACGTGCGAGGCGCGCGCGGCCTCCGGCTGCCGGAAGCGCTCGAGATTGGCATCGTAGAACGCGCGGACGTCCTCGACGGGCACCGCGACGTCCTTGCCGGCCTCCTGGCTCACCAGCTTCGCCACGCGCAGGTCGCGCCTGGCGTCGTCGCGCAGCATGTCGATCGTGACGCCGCGCCGGATGAGGGCGGCGCGAAGGTCCTCCTCGGTGCGGAACTGAGCCGCCAGCGCCCGGACCTGCGCGTCGATTTCAGCCGCCGGCACCTCGATGCCGCGCCTGCGTGCTTCCTGCAGCAGCAGGCGATAGTTGATCAGCCGATCGAGCACGCCGCGCACGACCCCGTCACGCTTGTCGGCGGGTACGCGCTGATTGAGCTGCGTTTCGACGCCGCGGACCGCGCGCTCGAGATCGGCCCGCAGGATCTCCTCGTCGTTCACGCGGGCCACCAGCGGCGGCAGCACCACGGGCACGGGTTTGGGCGCGGCGGCCGCCGCGGCCGCCGTGCTCGGCGCCGCCGAGGCGTCCGCGGCAGCCGGCGCGGCGCCCGCCGCGGGCGCGGCGGCCGCATCGTCGGTCGAGGGTTCGCGGCAGCCGCGGCAGGCGGCAACCGACATGGAGAGCAGCAGGACGCTGGCAAGGCCGATCGGGAGATTCACTTTGCTTCGCACTAGCTCTCCGGCGGGGTCCCCTGCACCCCGCCTGGCTCGGTCGCTCGCGGGGCCCCAACGCCCCGCTCCGCTCCCTCGCATTACCGCCAGACTATCGGAACCGTGTGCGCGTTGCACGTCTCCCACGGCTCGGTGCCCGCGATGAACGCTTCGCGCATCACGCGCGAGCAGAACGGCCCGGCCGGCAGTCCGGTCGTCCGATCGACCTCGACGTACACGATCCCGTCCGGCGCCTGGAACGGCTGATTCGCGTGGCCGGCGAGCGCGCGCGTCATGAACGCGGTCCAGATCGGCAGCGCCGCCTGCGTGCCGCTGAGTCCGATCGGCTGGTTGTCGTCGAAGCCGACCCACACCACGGTCAGCAGCTCGGGCGTGAAGCCGACGAACCACGCGTCGCGCAAATCGTTGGTCGTGCCCGACTTGCCCGCGGCGTCGAGCGTGAAGCTCGCGCGCGCCGACGCGCCGGTGCCTTCGTTCATGACGCTGCGCATCATGCTCGTGACGAGATACGCCGTCTCGGGCCGCGCGATGGCCACGGCGGGGACGACAGGCGGTTCGATGCGCCGCCCGTTTTCCTCGACGCCGACGAGCGGCGTGAGCGGGCGCAGCACGCCGAGATTCGCGAACGGCGTATAGGCCTGCGCGATCTCGAGGGGCGACGCCTCGAACACGCCGAGCGCGATGGACGGATACGGCCGCGCGGGGGTGCTGGCGCCGGTCGATCGCCACATCGCGGCGACGCGGTCGAAGCCGGCGGCTTCCGCCACCTTCACCGCGGCGACGTTGCGCGACATGGCCAGCGCGCGGCGCCACGTGACGCGGCCGTCGTATTCGTCGCCGTAGTTGCCGGGCGCGTACTCCTGGTTGTTGAAGAAGAACGTCGTCGGCTCGTCGAGCACCGTCGAGGCGGGCGTGAAGTCGGTGCGGCCTTCCTCGAGGCCGCGCTCGAACGCCGCCAGGTACACGAACGGCTTGAAGATCGATCCCGGCTGGCGCTTCGCGCTGACGGCGCGGTTGTACTGCGACTGGCTGTAGTTGCGTCCGCCGGCCATCGCCAGGATCTCGCCCGTCTTCGGGTTGATGACGACGACGGCGCCCTCGGCGCGGGCCGTGCGCCGGCGCCGCTTGAGCAGCTCGTCGATGCGCGCCAGCCCCTCGCGGAGCGAGTCCTGCGCCACGCGCTGCAGATGAAGATCCAGCGTCGTGTAGACATCGCTGTTCGTGTTCGGGCGCAGCAGCCCCGCATACCGGCTCTCGAGCTGCTCCGTGACGTAGTCGACGAAGTAGGGCGCCTCGGCGTCGAGCGCGCGCGGCACCACCATGAGCGGCTCGCGGGCGGCGCGTGTGGCGGCGTCGGACGAGATGTAGCCGGCGTCGGCCATGGCGCCGAGCACGACGTTGCGGCGATCCTTCGCGCGCTCGGGATTGCGGAACGGCGAGTGGCGCGACGGCGCCTGGATGACGCCGGCAATGGTTGCCGCCTCGGCGAGCGAGAGGTTGCTGACGTCCTTGCCGAAGAAAAGGCGCGCGGCCTCGGCGACGCCGCGAACGGTGTACGACCCGCGCTGGCCAAGGTCGACGTCGTTCAGATAGAGCTCGAGGATCTCGTCCTTCGAGAGGCGCGTCTCGAGCACGAGCGAAAGCATCGCCTCCTGCGCCTTGCGCGCCGGCGTCTTCTCGGGCGTCAGCAGCGTGTTCTTCAGGAACTGCTGCGTGATCGTGCTGCCGCCGCTCAAATAGCGTTTCGTGCCGCGGAAGTTGCTGAGCGCGGCGCCCGCAATGCCGATCGGGTCGAGGCCCGGATGCTCGTAGAAGCGCCGGTCTTCGATGGCCAGCACGGCCTGAATCATCCGCGCCGGGATGGCCGACAGCTTCACGTGGCGGCGCTTTTCGCGCTCGCCCGAGACCAGCGCCGTGATGAGCGGCGCCTCGAGCGTGACATAAGGCACCGCCTCGCGGGCTGCAATGCGCTCGATCGTCTCCACCCGCGTGCCGGCGCCCGGAGAAAACGTGACGCGCACCGCCCCCGTCTTGTCGTCGCGCGGCACGAGGACGATGCCGCCATTCATCAGGGCGAATTGACCAGGAGCGTCGGCCAGGGTGCGCTGCGCGTAGCCGAGGTCGTTGAGCCGCTCGACGAGCTGGCGCGCCGACAGCGACTGGCCGTCGCGGATCACCATCGGCCTGGCGAACAGGCGCGGCGCCGGCTTCGGGTCGGCCGAGAAGCGCTCGTCGAGGATGCGCGAGAACGCGACCCAGTAATAGATGAAGAGGAGCCCGAGCGCCACGGCCGGCACGCCCACCACGAAGAGCACGGCGCGGAGCCACCGGCGGCGCGGCTTCGCCCTGGCCGCGGGAGCCGCTGCCTTTCGGGAGCTTTTCTTGGGCAGACCGGGCATGGGTGGGATGAATTGTAGTACGGGTTACAGTGTTAGACGAATGACCGCGGCAGATCGGCTGGACCTCCTGGTTTTCGGCCCCCACCCCGACGACATCGAGATCGGCCTCGGCGGATCCATCGCGAAACATGCGGCGGCAGGGCACCGGGTCGGTCTCTGCGACCTGACGCGCGGGGAGCTGGGCAGCAACGGCACCGTCGAGGAGCGTGCCGCCGAGGGCGAAGCGGCCCGCCAGGTGCTCGGCGCGGCGTTCCGCGAGAATCTCGGCTGGCCCGACGGCGGCATCGGCCCCGCCAGCCCCGCCAGCAATGACGCGCACGTGCGCGACGCGGCCTCGTACATCCGCCGTCACCGCCCGCGCGCGGTGGCCATCCCGCACTGGCACGACCGGCACCCCGACCATCTCGCGGCGAGCGAAACGCTGACCCGCGCGCTGTTCAACGCCGGCCTGCGGCGCTTCGACGCCGACGGCAAGCCCTGGCGGCCCGCGTGGGTCTGCTACTACTTCATCAACGACGCCTCGCCGGTGTCGTTTGTCATCGACGTCAGCGCGCACTACGAGATCAAGCGGCGGGCGCTGGCCTGCTACGCGTCGCAGTTCACGCCGGCGTCGCCCGGGTCGGTCGAGACGCGGCTGACTTCCCCCCGTTTCGCGCAGCTGATCGAAAGCCGCGACGCGCAGTTCGGCGCCCTGGCCGGCGTGGCGTTCGCCGAAGGCGTCGTCGTCCGCGAGCCGGTCGTCCGCGAGGGTTTGCTCAAGTGAATATCGGGATCGTGTGTTACGCGTCGGTCGGCGGCAGCGGCATCGTCGCCACCGAGCTGGGGAAGGCGCTGGCGTCGCGCGGGCACGAGGTGCACCTGGTCAGCAGCGAGACGCCGTTCCGGCTGGGCGACTACCAGGCGGGCCTCGCGTTCCACCGCGTCACGACGCCGTCCTATCCGCTGTTCCGCGAGCCGCAGTACCTGCTGTCGCTGACCAACCGCATCGTCCAGCTGGTGCGCGAGTTCAATCTGGACATCGTGCACGCGCACTACGCGGTGCCGCATGCCACCGCGGCGTTTCTGGCCAAGCAGATCCTGTCGAGCGGGCCGCCGTCGCGCGTGCCCAAGATCATCACGACGCTGCACGGCACCGACATCACGCTGCTCGGCAACGACACGTCGTACAGCGAGACGGTCGCGTTCTCGATCGACGCGTCGGACGGCGTCACCGCGGTCTCGGAAAGCCTGAAGGCCGACACGTACCGAGCGCTGCGCGTGCGAAGCGACATCCGCGTCATCCCGAACTTCCTGGACTGCTCCGCGCATCACCGGGTGCCGGTCAGCGATGGGCTGCGCCAGCGGTTCTGCCACGGGCAGCCGGAGAAGATCGTGATTCACGTCTCCAACTTCCGGCCGGTGAAGCGGGCCGACGCCGTGATTGGCATCTTCAGGAAGATCAACGAGCAGATGCCCGCGCGGCTGCTGCTGGTGGGCGAGGGGCCGGATCTCGACCGGGCGCTCCGCACCGCGCGCGAGGCCGGCGTGGGCGATCGCGTCGAGGCGCTGGGCGAGCAGGACCAGGTGCAGGCGCTGCTGTCGATCTCGGACGTGCTGCTGCTGCCGTCGGAGCAGGAAAGCTTCGGCCTGGCGGCGCTCGAGGCGATGGCGTGCGAAGTGCCCGTGGTCGCCTCACGCGTCGGCGGTCTGCCCGAAGTGATTACCGACGGCGAAACCGGCTTCCTGCACCAGCCCGAGGATCTCGACGGCATGGCCGCCAGCGCGCTGCGGTTGCTGACCGACGACGCGCTGCACCAGCGGATTGCGCGCGCCGGACGCCGGCTGGTCGAGACGACGTTCTGCGCCGACGAGGTCGTGCCGAAATACGAGGCGTACTACGACGAGGTGCTGGCGACGCGGAAGGTCGGCGCGTAGCGCCCGCCGGCCTCAGTCATTCTGCCGCCATCGTGTTGAGCATCACCGTGCGCCAGACCACACGCCAGGCGCCGGATGTCTTGCGGAACACCAGCATGTCCCATCCGCGCTCTTCGAGCGTCTGGCCGGCATACGTGTAGCGCATCTCCCACGGCGTTGTCGTAATTGCCGCATCGCCTGAGATGTCGACCGTCGGTTCCTGCGCGTTGAAATGGTGAATCGTGGCCGCGCGGGCGAACTCGGCGTAGCTGTCGATCAAGGCCGTGCGTCCGGCCGTCCGTTTCTCGAACCCGGGATGCGCGAGGACGACGTTCTCGTCGAAGTATTCGTGGAGCTCGTCGAACCGGCTGTTCAGCCATGCGTCGTTGATCTTGCCGACGATGGACTTGATGTCGTCGTGTGCCATGTCGTCCGTCCTGTCCGCAGGGTTCAGGCGGCGCCGTTCAGATGGTCACCACCCAGTGGCTGCCCATCTCCGCCGGCAGCTCCGCGATCAGCTTGTCGACGAGCGCGGGGCCGTACTGATTCGCGAAGTAGACGACGCCGAGGACGCGCTCCTGGGGTGTGCCGCGCGGAAACGCCAGCTGCTGCGCGTGGCGGAACTGCCGGCGCATGTCGGCCTCGCGGCGCTTGACGGCGCGCACCGTCTTCCACTGCAGCGTGTCGATCTCGTGCTGCAGCCGCTTGAGCGACCCGCGCGCCGCGCCTTCCAGCGTCGGGTCGATCCGCGGCAGCGCCTCCGCGAGCGCGTTCCAGCGCTCGCCGATCGCCGCGGCGGCGTCGACCAGCGCTGCTCGCGCCTCGCCGGGCAGCGACGCGTCGATCAGCTGATTGAGCGCCGTCTCGCCGGGCGGCGCGAGCGACGCCAGCGGCATGGCGTGGCGATCGAGGAACCGCAGCGATTGCGCATCCATGATCGACGCCGACGCGCGCGGATAGACGAGCGGCCGCGGCACGCCGAGCGCCTTGTAGATGCCTTCGAGCTGGCCGTGATACGCGAGCTCGCCGGGCCCGGCGACGTAGGCGATGTTCGGGAAGATCCAGTCCTGCACCACGGGGCGGAGGAGCACGTTGGGGCTGAAGCGCTCGGGATGCGCCAGCGCGTCCCCGGCCAGCGCCGCGCCGTCGAACGGCACGCGGATCGCCTCGCGCGCCGGCGTCAGCTGGAACAGCGCGGGCGAGCCTTCGACCGGCACGACCTGGGGAGGGAAGCCGAGCGCGCGGGACCGGTCGCCCGCGGCCGCCGCCAGCCGGCTCGATCGCCCCGGATGCCGCAGCTCGCCGGCGAACAGCTCGCGCGCCAGGGGCTTGGCCGCCGCATCGGCCGACTCGAAGACGACGAGTCCGTGACGCCCGAGCAGATGTTCGATGAGCCGCGCATAGGCCTCGGCCATCGATCGCCCGGGCTCGTAACATCGCGCGACCGCGGCCCTGAGCCCGGCGCTGAACTCCGTGGACGGCAGCGCGGCGAACAGCGCGTCGACGACCCCGGCGATGCGCTCGTCCAGCACGATGTCGCCGCTCCGCCGCTCGCCCGCGCCGTCGAAGTGCGGCATCGCGATCTCGGCGAGCTCGCCGCCGCCGGTGATGACCGACGTCGCGCGAATCTCCTGCCAGTCGTGATCCTCGCCGTCGGCCCAGAAGATCGGAACCACCGGCACGCCATGCTGCGCTTCGACCTGCCGCGCGAGCTGCAGGGTCGTGATGGCCTTGAGCAGCGTGTAGAGCGGTCCGCCGAAGGCGCCCGACTGCTGGCCGGTGACGATCGTCACGGCGTTGGGATCGGCGAGCCGCGCGGCCATGGCGCATGCTTCTGGCACGGCTCCGCGGCGCTCGAGCTGCGCGGTAAGCACACCCGCAATGGCCTTGGGGTCGCGCTGCGCCGCGTGCGCGCGGCGGATCGCCGCGCGCCAGGCCGACGGATCGGCCGGGTTGCCGGCGAACAGCGGCGAGACCGAATCGAACGCGCGCGTGTAGGCGCGCACGAACGGCGAGCTGCCGGGAAAATCCCTGACGTCGAGCGCGGCACGCACGATGTCCGCAACAGTCGACGTATCGGAGGGGCCGGTCACTGTCCGGGTACTCTAGCAGAGCCCGGAATCGCCCGCGAAATACGGCGCAGTTGCGCGCGATCGCGTGTTAGGATGTGCAGACTTTTGCCGAGGAGCTTCTGAGCTGAATCACGACGATCCGAGCTCGTTTTCGCCGCCGGCTGCGTTCGGCCCCTTTCGCGTCCTGCATCAAATCGGCAGCGGCGTTCTCGGACCCGTTTTTCGCACGTACGAGCCGGAGCGCGATCGGCTCATTGCCGTCAAGGCCTTCCGCATCGATCTGCTTCCCGAACAATCGTCGCTGCTCGCCACCGAGCTGCAGCGCATCGTCGACGCCGGCCTGACGCATCCGGGCATCGTCCAGCCCGTCGCGGCGGGCATGGAAGGGCATCTGCCGTACCTGGCTCAGGAGTACGTCGCGGCCGAGTCGCTCGACATGGCGATGAAGCACTACGCGCCGGCGAATCCGGCGCGGGTGATGCCGTTCCTGCGGCAGGTCGCGGGCGCCCTCGACGCGGCCGCGGGTGCCGGCATCCTGCACGGCGCGCTGCACCCGCGCGACGTGTTCCTGACGACCGACGAGGCGCGCGCCACCGGCTTCGGCATCGTGCAGGCGATCGAGAACATCGGCTTCCGCGCGCCGACGCGCCGTCCGTACACCGCACCGGAGCGCGTGAGCGGCGACGAGTGGGGCGCCGAGGCCGACGTCTTTTCGCTCGGCGCCATCGCGCACGAGCTGCTCACCGGGCGCCGGCCTGCCGGGCCGGGCGAGCAGGATGGTTCCTTTGGCGCCGACGTGCCGGCCGAGCACCGGGCCCGCCTGCGCGAGGTGCTCGCGCGCGCGCTGGCCGAGGATCCGTCCGCGCGCTTCGAGTCGGCCGCCGCGTTCGTTGACGCGCTCGAAGCCGCGTCGGAAGGGCAGCGGGTCGATCCGGCCGGGGCATCCGCCGCCGCATCGGCGGCTCGGGCTGCCGCGGCCGCCGCCGTCGCGGCCGCCCCGTCGCTGTTCGACACCGACGACGCCGAAGCGGACGCCGATGCCGCAGGCGCCCCCGAGCCCATCGAGCCGGACGAATCGCCCGCCGAGCCGCCCGCGGTGCCCGACAAACCGGCGGACGACGAGCCCATCGAAACGATCGACGACGTCGAAGACACGAGCGATGTCGAAGAACCCGACCAGGAACCCGCGGAACCAGATGTGTGGCCCCCGCCCGGCTTCGCCACCGGCGATCTGGACATCACGAGCGAGAAGGAGGCGGACGAGGCGCTCGGCGACTTCGATCTCGATCTGAATCGCGTCGAGCCTGTTCCTGCTGCCGTCGAGCCGTCTCCGATCGATCAATCCGCCGCACTCGCGGCCGCGCAGTCGTTCGACTACGACACCTCGGTGGAAGAGGACGAGGCGCAGCCGCAGGCCTGGCGCGGCGACGAGCCCGCCGTCCCCGCGGCCGCCTCCCGCGTCGACACCTGGCGGCCATCTGCGACAGTCGTGCACGACGTGCCGGCCCGGAATCTCAGCACGGCCCTGTTGTGGGGCGCCGGCGCGCTTGCGCTCGGACTTCTGCTCGGATATGCCATCTGGGGCCGCGGCGGCGCCGAGGTCGCGAGTGAGGATCCGGCCCCGCAGGCTGAAAGCAGCCCGCCCGTTGCCGAGCCGCCGCCGCTGACCGAAGTGCCGGTGCCCGCGCCGAGCGAGCCCGCGACGTCGCCGTCGACGCCCGCGAACGCCGCCGCGCCCGCGGCGCCGACGAGCGGCCGTCTGCTCGTGCGCTCCACGCCCGGCAATGCGATGGTCGTGATCGACGGTGTCTGGACCGGACGTACGCCGCTCACCAAGCGCGACATGACGTTCGGCACGCATACGGTGCGCGTGGTGCTCGAGGGCTACGAGCCGATCAACCAGCGGATCACGATCACGCCCGACAACGCGTCGCGCGAGATGATGTTCGAATTGCAGCGCGCGAGAGCGAGGGGCCAGACGCCCGCGCCCGCGCGCGAGACGGCGCCGCCGGCCGGCACGCCCGCGCCCGCGGCAGACGTATCGCTGACGGTGACGTCACGTCCGGCCGGCGCGCGCGTGCTCGTCGACGGCCGCTTCGTCGGCACGACGCCGGCGAAGGTCCCCGGCATCACACCGGGAGCGCACACGGTCAGAGTCGAGCTCGAGGGATACCAGCCCTGGTCGACCACGGTGCGCGTGGTCGGCGGCCAGGATGCGCGCGTCGCGGCTCCGCTCGTTCCGCAGAGGTAAGAGACACTGAAAGCCATTCTCGCACTTGAAAACGGGCAGTGGTTCGAGGGCGAAGCTGCGGGCGCCGAGGGCAGCGCCGCCGGCGAAGTCGTCTTCAACACCAGCATGAGCGGGTACCAGGAGATCCTCACCGATCCCTCGTACGCCGGCCAGATCGTCACGATGACCGCGCCCGAGATCGGCAACTACGGCGTCTCGGATGAAGATGGCGAGTCGCGCGCGCCGCAGGTGGCCGGGTTCGTCATGCGCGACGCGTCGCCGGTAGCCAGCAACTGGCGCGCGAGCGAGACGCTCCGCGACTACCTCCTCCGCCACCACATCGTCGCCATCGCCGACATCGACACGCGCGCGCTGACGCGGGTGCTGCGGTCGTCTGGCGTGATGCGCGGCGTGATCGCGACCGGGCGCGAGCTCGATCCCGACGAGCTGGTGGCGCGGGCGCGGCAGGCGCCGTCGATGGAAGGCTCCGATCTCGTCAAGGACGTCACGTGCGCGTCGCCGTTCGACTGGCGGCCGGGCGACAGCGACGAGTTCACCGTCGCGCCTGAACGCCGCGCGAAGCGGCCGCTGCGGATTGCCGCGTACGACTTCGGCATGAAGTGGAACATCCTGCGCCGGTTCGCCGCGCACAACTGCGAGGTGCGGGTGTTCCCGGCCACCGCGCCGGCGGCCGACTTGCTGGCCATGGATCCCGACGGCGTGTTCCTCAGCAACGGCCCGGGCGACCCCGCGCCGCTCGACTACGCGATCGACAACGCGAAGACGCTGGTGGCTTCCAACCGGCCGGTGTTCGGCATCTGCCTCGGCCACCAGATTCTCTCGCTCGCGATGGGCGCCGAGACCTACAAGCTGAAGTTCGGCCACCGCGGCGGTAATCATCCCGTGCGCGAGCTCGAGTCGGGCCGTGTCGAGATCACCTCCCAGAACCACGGCTTCGCGGTCGATGCCGACACGCTGCCGTCGACGCTGCGCGTGACGCACCTGAATCTGTACGACAACACGATCGAAGGCGTGCGGCACGTCGACAAGCCCGTCTTCTGCGTGCAGTACCATCCCGAAGCGGCCCCAGGCCCGCACGACGCGGACTACCTGTTCCGGCAGTTCCTCGACGAAATGGAGAAGCGGTAAGCCTTGCCGAAGCGGACGGATCTGAAGCGGGTGCTCGTGATTGGGTCGGGCCCGATCGTCATCGGCCAGGCGTGCGAGTTCGACTACTCGGGCACGCAGGCCTGCAAGGCGCTGCGGGCCGAGGGGCTCGAGGTCATTCTCGTCAACAGCAATCCCGCGACGATCATGACCGACCCCGAGACGGCCGACCGCACGTACGTCGAGCCGCTCACGCCCGAGATGCTCGAGCAGATCATCGCGCGCGAGAAGCCCGACGCGATCCTGCCGACGGTCGGCGGACAGACGGCGCTCAACCTCGCCATCCAGCTCGGCGAGCTCGGCATCCTCGAGAAATACGGTGTGGAGCTGATCGGCGCGTCGATCAAGGCCATCAAGCTTGCCGAGGATCGCCTCGAGTTCAAGGACGCGATGCGCGAGATCGGCATCGAGACGCCGCTCAGCATCTACGCGAAATCGCTGGACGATGCGCTCGGCGCGATCGAGACGACGGGCTTTCCGGCAATCATTCGTCCGTCCTTCACGATGGGCGGCGTCGGCGGCGGCATCGCGTACAACATCGAGGAGTTCCGCGAGATGGTCGAGCGCGGGCTCGAGCTCAGTCCGGTGCACGAGATTCTCGTCGAGGAATCGATCATCGGCTGGAAGGAGTTCGAGCTCGAGGTCATGCGCGACTGCGCCGACAACTTCGTCGTCATCTGCTCGATCGAGAACATCGACCCGATGGGCGTGCACACCGGCGACAGCATCACCGTCGCGCCGGCGCTGACGCTGACCGACAAGGAATATCAGCGCATGCGCGACGCCGCGCGGCGGATCATCCGCAAGGTGGGCGTCGAGACGGGCGGGTCGAACATCCAGTTCGCGATCAATCCCGACACCGGTCGCATGGTCGCGATCGAGATGAACCCGCGCGTGTCGCGCTCGTCGGCGCTGGCCTCGAAGGCGACCGGCTTCCCGATTGCGAAGATTGCCGCGAAGCTCGCGCTCGGGTACCGGCTCGACGAAATCCCGAATGACATCACGCGGCTCACGCCCGCCTCGTTCGAGCCGGCCATCGACTACATCGTGGTCAAGGTGCCGCGATGGGCTTTCGAGAAGTTTCCGCAGGCCGACACCACGCTGACCACGCAGATGAAGTCGGTGGGCGAGGCGATGGCGATCGGGCGCACCTTCAAGGAGGCGTTCCTCAAGGCCTTCCGCTCGCTCGAGCTGACGTCGAAGGACGCGCGGCTGTTCAACCAGCCGCCGCCGGGCGGGCATCACACCACGCCACCGCAGGTGGCGGGCGATCTCGAGACCGACGCGCAGCTGCAGCGCGCCGTCTCGGTGCCGACGCACCGGCGCATGTGGGCGGTGTTCCGCGCCTTCGAGCGCGGCTGGGACGTCGCGACGCTGCAGCGGCTGACGAAGATCGACCCGTGGTTCCTGACCCAGTTCGCGCAGCTCGTCGAGCTGAAGCGGTCGGCGGAGCTGGTGGGCGCGAGGGATCTGTCGGCCGATCTGCTGCGCACGCTGAAGCGGGCGGGATTCGGCGACGCGGAGCTCGCGCACGTGCTGGGCGTGCACGAGGAGGACGTGCGCGCGCGGCGCCTCGAGGCCGGCCTCGTGCCCGCCTACAAGCGCATCGACACGTGCGCGGCGGAGTTCGAGTCGTTCACGCCGTACCTGTACGGCACGTACGAGCGCGAGGACGAGTCGAATCCCACGCCGAGGAACAAGGTCGTCATCCTGGGCAGCGGGCCCAACCGCATCGGGCAGGGCATCGAGTTCGACTACTGCTGCTGCCACGCCGCGTTCGCGCTGCGCGACGAGGGCTTCGAGACGGTGATGATCAACTGCAACCCCGAGACGGTGTCGACCGACTACGACTCGGTGGACCGGCTCTACTTCGAGCCGCTGACGTTCGAGGACGTGTCGGCGATCATCGAGCGCGAGCGGTCGGCCGGCGGGGATGTCGCGTGCGTCGTGCAGTACGGCGGGCAGACGCCGCTCAAGCTGGCGCTGGCGCTGCAGGAGGCGGGCGTGCGCATCATCGGCACGTCGCCCGATTCGATCGATCTGGCGGAGGACCGCGAGCGGTTCTCGAAGCTGCTGTGGGAGCTCGCCATCCCGCAGGCGCAGAGCGGCACCGCCACGTCGGCGGAGGAGGCGCGCACGGTCGCCGCCGAGATCGGCTTCCCGCTGGTGGTGCGGCCCTCCTACGTGCTCGGCGGCCGCGCGATGCAGATCGTGTACGACATGGGCGCGCTCGACCGCTACATGCGCACGGCCGTGCAGGCCTCGCCCGAGCATCCGGTCCTCATCGACAAGTTCCTCGAGAACGCCACCGAGATCGACGTCGACGCGGTGGCCGACGCCACCGGCGCGGTCGTCATCGGCGGCATCATGGAGCACATCGAGGAGGCGGGCATCCATTCCGGCGACAGCTCGTGCGTCGTGCCGCCCTACGAGATGGCCGAGCGCCACGTCGCGGCGATCCGCGACTACACGCGGCGCCTCGCGCGCGCGCTGAAGGTCGTCGGCCTGATGAACATCCAGTTCGCCATCAAGGACGACACGATTTACGTGCTCGAAGTGAACCCGCGTGCGTCGCGCACCGTGCCGTACCTCTCGAAGGCCACCGGCGTGCCCCTGGCGAAGGTGGCCGCGCGCGTGATGATCGGCAGGACGCTTGCCGATCAGGGGCTCACCGACGACCTCGAGGTGTCGGGCGTCTTCGTGAAGTCGCCCGTCTTCCCGTTCGTGCGGTTCCCCGGCGTCGACACGTTGCTCGGGCCCGAGATGAAGTCGACCGGCGAGGTGATGGGCGGCGCCGACACGTTCGGCACGGCCTACGCCAAGGCGATGATTGCGGCGGGCCATCCGCTGCCGTCGGGCGGCACGGCCTTCATCAGCGTGAACAACCAGGACAAGGCCGGCGTCGTGCCGATTGCGCGGGATCTGGTGAGCCTCGGCTTCACGCTGCTGGCCACCCGCGGCACCGCCGCGTACCTGCGCGCGCACGGCGTGGACGCCGAGATCGTGTTCAAGATCAACGAGGGCCGGCCGCACGTCGGCGACGAGCTGCTCAACAAGCGCGTGTCGCTCGTGATCAACACGCCGCTCGGCCGCGAGTCGTTCTTCGACGACCGCAGCGTGCGCCGCGTGGCGATGCTGCAGGGCGTGGCCGCGATCACGACGCTGACCGGCGCGGCCGCGACCGTGAGCGCGATTCGCTCGCTCACCTCATCGACGCTGACCGTGAAGTCGCTGCAGGAATATCACGCACGCGGTGTAAGAGCGTAAGCAGTTCTTCCACATCCAGGGCCGCGGCGGCAGTGCTGATTCCGCGCCATTTTTCCGTAAGTCATTGAGCCACGCGCGGTCTGCACCCTGCACTACGGAGGCGCCGTGCGATATCCCGCGGTTCCGGTCTTCCTCGCCCTGGTGAGCGGCGCGCTTTCCGGGATGGTCCTGCCGCCTGCGTCCGGACCCTGGCTGGCGGCTGGCGCCGTGGCGGCCTGGCAGGTGGCGATCGTGGCGGTGGCGGCATCGCGCGCGCCGCTGTGCGCGGCGGCGGCGCTCGCGTCGCTCGCGTTGTCGGCGGCCGCGTCGGCCCAGCGCACGGACTGGCAGCGCGCGCATGCGCCGATTCGCGTGCTGGCGCCTGACTCCCGCGCGAATCCGGCGAGCGCGGAACCGGTGATCCTCGAAGGCCTGCTCACCGAGGACGCGTCCACATCGGCCGACGGCACGCGTCTGCGCGTCCGCGTCGATCGCGTGCGGTGGGGCCGGGCCGACATCGAGCTGGCAGGCACCATCGCGGTTTCGGTTGGCGGCGCGCCCGACGCGGCGCGCGCGCGCGAATGGACGCGCGGCCGGCGCATCCGCGCGCCGGTGCTGCTGCGGCGGCCGTCGCGGTACCTGAACGACGGCGTTGCGGACGCGGAACGGGCGTCGCTTCGCAGAGGCATGGCGCTGGTCGGCACCATCAAGAGTCCGGCGCTGGTCGACGTGGTCGCGCGCGCGAGTCGAGGGGAGGAGCTGCTGGCGCGCGCGCGCCGCCGCGTCCGCGCCGCCATTGCGCGCGCGTCGCCCGCGGATCCCGAAGCCGCCGGGGTGATCACCGCGATTCTCATTGGCGACCGCGCCGGTCTCACGGACGAGGTCGAGCGGCGCATGCAGCGCGCCGGCACGTACCACGTCATCGCCATCTCGGGCGGCAACGTCGCGCTGTTCGCCGCGCTGGCGTGGGCGGCCTCGCGCACGCTGCTGCGGTCTCGGCGTCTCGCGCTCGCGGCCGCCATGCTGATCGTGGCGGTCTACGGGCTGCTGGTCGGCACAGGCGCCTCGGTCGGCCGCGCCGTCACGGCCGCGCTGCTGCTTCTGGGCGCGACGCTCATCGATCAGCGCGCGCCGCCGCTCAACGTCATCGCGCTCGTCGGCATTCTTTTTCTGTTGTGGGATCCGCTCGTGCTGGCCGATCTCGGATTTCTGCTCTCGTTCGGCGCCACCGCGGGCATTCTGCTGGCCGTGCCGGGATGGCTCGCCGCGGCGGACGCGCGGCTGCGCGCCGCCGTGCGCAGCCGGTGGCTCGTGCGCGCGGCGCTTGCGGCGTGCGGACTGCTCGCGGCGACGATCGCGGCCGAAATCGCGCTGCTGCCCGTGCAGGCGGCGGCGTTTCAGCGGTTGACGCTTGCCGGCCTCGCGCTCAATTTCGTCGCGATTCCGGCCATGGCCGTCGTGCAGGTGGGCGGCATGGCGGTGGTCGCGTGCGATCTGGCAGACGTGGCGGCGCTGACGTCGCCCGCCGCCATGATTGCGCGCCTCGGCGCGCGCGCGCTCATCGACTCCGCCGCGATCGTCGATCTGCTGCCCGTGTTGACCTGGCGCGTGGCCGCGCCTCCCTCGTGGCTCATCGCGGCGTACGCGACTCCCTGCAGTCTGCTGGCATGGCGCCGCTGGCCGCGCCTGCGCATCGGCCTGTCGGCGATCGCCGCGGTGGCGGCCGCGGCAATCGCGCTTTCCGCGGCCGCGCGGCAGTGGCCCGACGGGCGGCTGCGGCTGACCATGTTCGATGTCGGGCAGGCCGAGGCGATTGCGCTGCGCCTGCCGTCGGGGCGCAGCCTGCTCGTCGACGCCGCGGGAACCGCCGGCCGCTTCGACATCGGCGATCGCGTCCTGGTGCCGGCGCTGCTCGCGCGCGGCGTCACGCGGCTCGACATGCTCGCGCTCACGCATCCCGACGTCGACCACCTGGGAGGCGCGCTGGCCGTGGTTGCCGATCTGCGCCCGGCGCGCCTCGTCGAAGGCATCGCGCCGCCGCTGCATCCCGAGCGCAACCGGCTCGCCGCCGCCGCGCTCCGGATCGGCGCATCCGTGGAATCGCTGCGTGCCGGCGGCAGCCTGATGCGCGACGGCGTGCTGCTGCGCGTGCTGCACCCTCCGCCGCCCGACTGGGAGCGTCAGCGCGTGCGCAACGACGACTCGGTGGTGATTGAAGTGCTGTTCGGCGCCGTCTCGATCCTGCTGACGGGCGACGCCGGCACTGCCGTGGAGCCGGCCATCGCCGCCGAGCTCGCGCCCGCGCGGCTGCGCATCCTGAAAGTGGGCCACCATGGCAGCCGTACGTCCACGTCGCAGGCGTTCCTCGAGGCCGCGCGGCCCGCCGCCGCGCTCATCAGCGCGGGGCGCGGGAATGTCTACGGGCATCCGTCGCCGGTGGTGCTCGCGCGGCTGCGCGCGGCGAACGTCGAGACGTTCCGGACGGATCGGGACGGCCAGGTCGATCTCGTGACCGACGGCCGCGAAGTGGAGATCAGGACGTTCAGCGGCCGGCGCTGGGCGATTGCCGCGCGCGCACGCTAGCGCCCGCGGCTGCGGTGCAGCAGGCCGTCGATGCGCCTGACGATCGAGTCGATCGGTTCCTGTTTCGACGCCATCGGCCATCCGCCGATGCGGCCGCCATGCACGCGCACGTCATCCGGCTTCACGAGCGCCGACAGGAACAGCAGCGGCACGTCGCGCAGCACCTCGTCGGCGGCGAGGGCGGCGGCGACTTCCGCGCCGTCGAGGCCGGGCATGTAGATGTCGCAGACGATGAGATCGGGCTCGATCTCGCGCGCGAGATCGATGCCGGTCTCGCCGCTGTCGGCGGTCGTTACGCGGAAGCGGCCGGTGCCTTCGAGACGGGCTTTGAGGAGCGCGAGCGCGTCGTGGTCGTCGTCGATGACGAGCACGCGCATCGGAGCGTCGTCCATGGTGTCCAGCCGGTGCCGCGAGGTTTTCGGCGTGCGCCGAAACCCGTCTTGATGCAGCATCGATCTCCCAGGGCTAGGGGGAGCCGTGAGACCGGGGACTGTGCGGAGTGTACCATACCGAACCGATAACCAAGCTCGAGCATGACGACCTTCCGCGACCACTTCTCGACCACCTCCGCCGGCTACGCGAGATTCCGCCCGGCGTATCCCTCCGCGCTCTTCGAGTGGATTGCCGGCGAGAGCCCCGGCCGCGCGCGAGCGTGGGACTGCGCGACGGGCACCGGGCAGGCGGCGCGCGGCCTTGCGGCGCATTTCGATCTGGTGGTGGCCACCGACGCGAGCCGCGCGCAGCTTGCCGAGGCCGCGTCGATCCCCGGCGTGCGCTATGTGCGTTCGGCGGCCGAAGCCTCGGGGCTTGCGGCGCAGTCGATGGACGCCATTGCCGTCGCCCAGGCCGTGCACTGGTTCGATATTCCGCAATTTGCGGCCGAGGCCGCGCGTGTCGGCAGGCCGGGTGCGCTCGTGGCGGTGTGGACCTACTGGACACTGCAAATCGAGCCGGAGATCGACGCCGTGATCGACCGGTTCTACAAGGAGGTCGTGGGCCAGTACTGGCCGCCACAGCGGCGGCTGATCGAGCGGCAGTATCGCGATCTCCATCTGCCGTTCACGCCGGTGGCGGCTCCGGCGATGGCGATCGACGTCGACATGGATCTGGGCGCGCTGGCGGGCTATGTCGGCACGTGGTCGGCGACCGAGCGGTACCGCGCCGCGCGCGGCGAAGACCCGGTGCCCGCGCTCGTGGCGGCCGTGGCGCCGTTATGGGGCGACCCGGCGCTTCGGCGCGCGACGCGCTGGCCGCTGGCGATTCGCGCGGGCCGGATTTGACCGGTCTTTCGCTTTCGCGTTCCTCTCTTTCGTCTTCAGTCTTCCGTCTTTCGTCTTAACTGTTCTCCATACGTCTTCCATCTCTTCGAGCGTCGCCCTCGACAGCGGCCGCCGGTCCTCCTCGAACTGCCGCTCGAGCGCCTGGAAGCGGCGCGTGAATTTCTCGTTCGCCTCGCGCAGCGCCGACTCGGGCTCGATGCCCAGCTTGCGCGCGAGATTCGCGATGGAGAAGAGCAGGTCGCCCATCTCCTCGTGCGCGTGACGGCGGTCGCCCTTGTCGATCGCCTCGCGCAGCTCGCGCACTTCTTCTTCGATTTTCAGGACGACGTCGGCGGGCGTCGGCCATTCGAAGCCGACCGAGGCCACGCGGGTGCCGATCTCGTGCGAGCGCAGCAGCGACGGCAGCGCGCGCGGCACGCCGCGTAGCAGCGACTGCTGCTCGCCGGCCTGCTTCTGCTCGCGCGCCTTGATCTGTTCCCATTGCTCGAGCACCTTGCCGGCCGTGCGGATGGTGCTGGCGCTGGCCTTCGGCGCGCGCGCGCGGCGACCGCGCGTGGCACGCGTCGCCCCGGTCATCGCGGCCGCCGCGGCCTCCTCGCCGAAGACGTGCGGATGCCGGCGAATCAGCTTCGCGTTGATGGCGTCGATCGCGTCGGCGATGGTGAAGCGCCCCTCGTCGGCTGCGATCTGGGCGAGAAATACCGCCTCGAACAGGAAGTCGCCGAGCTCGCCGGCAAGCGCGTCGATGTCGCCGCGGTCGATCGCCTCGAGCACCTCGTAGGTTTCCTCGAGCACGAACGGCCGCAGTGACGCGTACGTCTGCTTCCGGTCCCACGGGCAGCCGCCCGGCGCCCGCAGCGCCTGCATGATCTCCACGAGCGTCTGGAATCGTGCCGCCGCGGCTTTCGCCACGGCGGCTTTCGAGCGTGTCGCCGCCATGAACCTGTTAATATCCTTCAGATGCCTCCGGAAGTCTCGTTTACCGCGCTCGTCATTTCGCTGGCCACGTCGGCCGCCGTCCATTTCGGCGACCTCGGCGATCCGGTCACCGGCGAGAAACAGCCCGCCAATCTGCCGGCCGCGCGCCACGCGATCGATCTGCTCGCGATCCTGGAGGACAAGACCACGGGCAACCTGACCGACGATGAGCGGCAGGTGCTGGCGCAGGTGCTGGTCGAGCTCAGGACGCGCTTCGTGCAGCTCGCCACCGGGAAGACCTGACTTGCGAATCACTTTTCTGGGCACCGGCACGTCGCACGGCGTGCCGATGATCGGCTGCCGCTGCGCGGTCTGCCGGTCGGACGACCCGCGCGACCGGCGCACGCGGCCATCGATCCTGATCGAACTGCCTGCCCTCAGCCAGGCGCGGAGCGCCGAGTCGAACGGGTTCAACCTCCTGGTCGACACGTCGACGGATCTGCGCGCGCAGGCGCTGCGCCACGGCCTCGATCGGATCGACGCCATCTTCTACACGCATCCGCACGCCGATCACATCTTCGGCTTCGACGAGCTGCGGCGCTTCAATCACCTGACGCGCCGGCCGCTGGCCGCCTACGGCGACCAGGACACGCTTGCGGCGATCGAGCGCACGTTCGGTTATGCGTACGATCCGGGCGCGCCGAAAGGCGGCGGCGTGCCCGACGTCAGGCTGTGTCCGGTCGCGGGCCCGTTCGGGATCGGCGGGCACGACATCACCCCCGTCCCGGTGCGGCACGGCACGTCGCGCGTCAACGGCCTGCGGATCGGGCGCTTCGCGTACGTCACCGACTGCAACGCGATTCCGGACGCCTCGATGGCGCTGCTGGAGGGGCTCGACGTGCTCGTGCTCGATGCGCTGCGCCACAAGGCCCATCCCACGCACTTCACGCTGGCGCAGGCCGTCGCGATGGCGGAGCGGCTGCGGCCGGCGCAGACCTATTTCACGCACATGTGCCACGACCTGCCGCACGCGGCGACGTGTGCCGCGCTGCCGGACGGCGTCTCGCTGGCCTACGATGGACTGGTGATCGCGTGCAGATAGTGCGTTTCCCCGGCGACGGGCAGCCGCTGCGCTGGCGCGAGCCGGTCGTGGCGCTGGGCAATTTCGACGGACTGCACCGCGGGCACATGAAGATCATCGATCGCGTGCGGCGCCGCGCGGCCGAGCGCGCCGGCACCGCGGTGGCGATGACGTTCGATCCCCATCCGCCGCGCGTCGTCCGGCCCGACAAGGCGCCGGCGCTCATCATGACGCTGGAGCAGAAGCTCGAGGCGTTCGACCGCGCCGGCATGCAGGGCGTGGCCATCGTCGCGTTCACGCCCGACATGTCGCGGTGGCCGCCGGATCGGTTCGTGGAGACCGTGCTGGTGGAGTGGCTGCGGGCCAGTGAAGTGTGGGTCGGCGCGAACTTCCTGTTCGGGCACGATCGCGCGGGCAACTTCTCGCTGCTGCGGATGCTCGGCGAGCAGCACGGCTTCCGCGCCGAGAAGATCGATCCGGTGCGCTACAAGGACTTCGTCGTGTCGAGCACGCGCGTGCGGCGGCTCATCAGCGAGGGCCGTGTCGACGAGGCGGCGGCGCTGCTCGGCCATCACCATTTCGTCGACGGCGTGATCGTGGCCGGTGAGGGCCGGGGACGGCAGATCGGCGTGCCGACGGCGAACCTCCGCACGGCAAACGAGCTGCTGCCGGGCAACGGCGTCTATGCCACCTATGCGCTGCTCAGTCCGTCGGGCAGGAGCGGCGCCGAGCGCGTCGCGTATCCGGCGGTGACGAACATCGGCGTGCGCCCCACCTTCGGCGGCGACAGCACGGCCGTGCACGTTGAGACCCATCTGCTGGACATGCCCCAGACAGCCCGGCAACCGGACTTGTATGGGCAGACCATGCGCCTGCTGTTCGTGCAGCGCGTGCGCGACGAGCGGACGTTCGACGGCCCCGGCGCGCTGACGGCGCAGATCCGCGCCGACATCGATGCCGCGCGCGCGCTGTTCGGTCAGGTTTCGCTATAAGATGTGGCGATTGAAGGACCTGGCTTTCGCGCTGTCGGTGCCGTCCGATCCGGCGTTCCGGCCGCTGGCCGCCGAGGCGGCGGGGAAGTACGGCGAGACGCTGGGGCTGCCGGCCGACGAGGCGGGCGCGCTGGCCGCGTCGGCGCAGGAGGCCGTTGATCTGGCGACCGGCGCCGGAGCCGGGGGCGACGTCAGCATCGAGGTGCATCGCGACGGCGATCAGCTCGAGGTCACCGTCACCGGCGGCGATGAGTCCTCCACGCTTTCGCGCAGCCTGGCCGGCGTGAAGAGCACATAGAGAATCCCGCGAGCGCTGCGATGCGCCTCTACAACACCCTTACCCGCACCGAAGAGGAGTTCACGCCCGCCGACGGCAGGACCGTCCGGATGTACACCTGCGGCCTGACGGTGTATGCGCGCGGGCACATCGGCAACTTCCGGTCGTTCGTGTGCGTCGACGTGCTGCGGCGCGCCTTGCGGCATCAGGAAGGCTTCGACATGCGTCACGTCATGAACTTCACCGACGTCGACGACAAGACGATTGCCGAGGCGGAGAAGGCGGGCGTGCCGCTGCGCGAGTACACGACGCGCTTCGTCGAGGGGTTCTGGGAGGATGCCGACGCGCTCGGCCTCGAGCGGCCGGAAGAGACGCCGCGCGCCACCGACGAGCCGAACCTGCGCGCGATGGCCGACATGATTCTCGCGCTCGGCCGCAACGGGCACACCTACGAGACCGAGGGGGCGACCTACTTCAGAATCGCGACGCTGCCTGATTACGGCAAGCTGGCGCGGCTCGACGTGCAGGGCATGGAGGCGGGCGCGCGCGTCGACAGCGACCAGTACGACAAGGACGACCCGCGCGACTTCGTGCTGTGGAAGGCCACGAAGCCGGGCGAGCCGATGTGGGACTACGGCTGCGGTCCGGGCCGGCCGGGGTGGCACATCGAGTGCTCGGCGATGGCGCTGCGGCTGCTGGGGGAGCCGCCGATCGATCTGCACACCGGCGGCGTCGATCTGATCTTTCCGCACCACGAGAACGAGATTGCGCAGGCCGAAGGCGCCACGAAGAAGCCGTTCGTGCGCTTCTGGTTCCACGTCGAGTTCCTGAACCTCGACAACGAAAAGATGTCGAAGTCGGTCGGCAACATCTTCACGGTGCGCGATGTGCTCGAGCGCGGCCACCGCGCGTCGGCGCTGCGCTACGTGCTGCTGTCGTCGCATTACCGCAAGCAGCTGAAGTTCAACTGGGACACGATCGCGCAGGCGGAAGAAGCGCTGAAGCGGCTGTCGGACTTCCTCGGCCGCCTGGATGCAGTACCTGGAGCCGGGAGCCTGGAGCCTGGAGCCGGTCTGGCGGCGGCGCTCGCGAGCGCACGCGAAGCATTCCGCTCGCACATCGCGGCGGACCTGAACACCGCCGGCGCGCTCGGCGCGATGTTCGATCTCGTGCGCGTGCTCAACGCGAAGATCGACGCAGGCGAGGTGGACGCCGCCGCCGCGCAGCAGATTCGCGCGCTGTTCGACGAGTTCGACCTCGTGCTCGGCGTCATGGCGCTGCGCCGCAGGGAAGACGCGGCGCCGCCGATTCCGCTCGACGAGATCGAGCAGGCGATCGAGGCGCGCCGCGAGGCCCGGACCGCGCGCGACTTCGCCGCCGCCGACGGCATTCGCGCCGAGCTCGAGAAAAAGGGGATACTGCTGGAGGACACAGCTGCCGGTACACAGTGGAAGCGCCGGTAGGCCAAATCAACAAGTCAACAAATCAACAGATCACAAATTATGCGTGCGCCGGACATCAAGACGCCTCTGCCGGGCCCCAAAGCAAAGGCCTTCGTCGAACGCGACAGCGCCGCCGTCTCGCCCTCCTATACACGTGACTATCCGCTGGTCATCGCCCGCGGCGAAGGCGCGGTCGTGGAGGACGTCGACGGCAATCTGTTCATCGACCTCGCGGCCGGCATTGCCGTGACGGGCACCGGCCACGCGCATCCCGACGTCGTGAAGGCCATTACCGATCAGGCGCAGAAGTTCCTGCACATGTCGGGCACCGATTTCTACTACGAGCTGCAGGTGAAGCTCGCGGAAGAGATCGGGCGCATCACGCCGATCGAGGGGCCGGTCAAGGCGTTCTTCGGCAACTCGGGCACCGAGGCGATCGAGGCGTGCGTGAAGCTGGCGCGCCATCACTCGAAGCGGCACAACATCATCGCGTTTCTCGGCTCGTTCCACGGCCGCACGCTCGGATCGCTCGCGCTGACGTCGAGCAAGGCGCTGCAGCGCACCGGCTTCGGCCCGATGATGCCCGGCGTGTTCCACACGCCGTACGCCAATCCCTACCGGCCCGTGGTGGGCGAGCCGGGCGAAGCCTCGGCCGACGCCGCGATTGCCTATCTGGAGGATCAGATCCTCGCGCACCTGGTGTCGCCCGAGGAAGTCGCGGCGATCGTCGTCGAGCCGGTGCAGGGCGAGGGAGGCTACGT
>DATKDT010000125.1:0-13307 GCA_035512575.1 Vicinamibacterales bacterium
TTCGCCGGCGGCGGCCTGCGCGAGATCTGCCCGAAAGCGGCCATCTGGGGCGTGTCGCCGCTCTTCTTCATGACGCTCCATCGGGGCGCCTGGGGCTTCATCCGGCGCTTCGCGATCGACTGGCAGATCATCCTGCTCACGGCACCGCTCGGCCTGGAGCTCCTGCGGCAGGCGCTCGGGCACCGCTTCGGCGTCCACCGGCTGTTCCATCTGCCGCCGTCCAACTGGTGGCTCTGGCTGCTCGTGCTGCTGTCGGCCGTGATGTGCGTGGTCATCCCGATCAAGATCTGGAACACCGCGCGCATCGAGCACCGCCTGCAGGAGCAGGAAAAGCTGCTGATGGCGGCCCGGGTCGAGGCGCTGGCCAGCCAGATCAACCCGCACTTTCTCTTCAACACGCTGACGTCCATCAGCTCGCTCATCCGCTCCGAGCCCGAAACCGCCCGCATGCTCATCGTCAAGCTGTCGGGACTGCTCCGCCGGCTGCTGCGGGCGCAGGAGCATTTCGTGACGCTCAGGGAGGAGCTCGAGGCCGTCGACGAGTACCTGGATATCGAAACCGTGCGTTTCGGGCCCTCGCTCCAGGTCGAAAAGGACGTGGAGGCCGACACCCTGGACATCATCGTGCCCAGCATGCTGCTGCAGCCGCTGGTCGAGAACTCCATCAAGCATGGGCTGGCCAGAAAGCTCGGGGAGGGCCGGATCACCATCCGCAGCACCCGGCGCGACGGGCACGTGATCATCGAGGTCGTGGATAATGGAGTGGGAATGGCGGCCAGGCAGCTCGACCCGCGCACCGGCACGGGGATCGGGCTCAGGAACGTGGACGAGCGGCTACGCGTGATTTACGGCGCGAATTACCAGCTCAAGCTCGAGAGCGTGCCCGGCCAGGGCACCTGCGCGCGCGTCGAAATCCCCGAGCTGGCCGTAACGGCGCCCCGTGCGGCTGAGAGCACATGACGCTCAGAGCGGTGGTCGTCGACGACGAGCAGCTGGCGCGCGAGGAACTGTGCTTCCTGCTGGCCCGGGCCGGCGGGATTGAAATTGTCGGCCAGGCGGCCAACGGCGTCGACGGGCTCAGGCTCGTGGGCGCGCAGCAGCCGGATCTGCTGCTGCTGGACGTCCAGATGCCGGGCCTGAACGGCTTCGAGGTAGCGCACCGCCTGCTCGACGCCGCGCGCTTGCCCCATCTTGTCTTCGTCACGGCATACGACCAATATGCCCTCGACGCGTTCAAGGTGCATGCGGTCGACTACCTGCTCAAGCCGGTGGACGCCGAGCGGCTGGACGAGACACTGGCGCGAGTGCGGCAGCGGGTCGATGCCGACCACCGGGCGAAGGCGGCGATCGGGCGCGAGGAGCTCGAGCGTGTGCTGCGTGCGGTCTCGGAGGCGCCCAAGGGGGCGCCCCGGCACGATCAGTTCGCCATCAGGACCGGCGAGCGGTTCCTGCTGGTGTCGGCGGACGAGATTGTCCACGCCTCGATGGTCGACGACGCCATCGTGGTGGTAACGAATACGGCGTCGGGGACGTCTAACTATCGGACGCTCGACGAATTGTCGGCGCGGCTCGACCCGTCGGTGTTCTGGCGGGTGCATCGTTCGCACCTGGTCAACATCACCAAGATCAAGGAGATAGTGCCCTGGTTCAGCAGGAATTACATCCTGAAGATGAAAGACCCGAAGGCCACGGAGATTCCGGTGAGCCGCGCGCAGACGCGCCGGCTGCGGGACTACCTGAGGCTGTAGCCGCACCCGGCCGCGCGCTGCCGCCTGCCGAAAGGGTGCACGCGCTGACCGGCTCGCCGGAGGACCGCGCCCGGCTCACGATCGACCGCCGCTCCGCCGCGCTCGCGCGCGTCGGCGAGGAATTCGTCACCTGGTTCAAGACGCTGGTGTCGGCGCTCGTCTACGCGACCCTGATTGTCACGTTCGGCTTTCAGGTGGCGCGCGTCGAAGGCCAGAGCATGGCGCCGACGCTGGAGGACCAGGACCGGCTGATCGTCAATAAGCTCGCCTACCGGCTCGACGATCCGAAGGTGGGCGACATCGTGATGCTCTACTACCCGGTCAATCCTGAAAAGTCGTTCGTCAAGCGCGTGATCGCCGAGGAATTCGACGAAGTCCGCATCGAAGACGGCCAGGTTTTCGTCAATGACGTGCTCGTCGACGACGCGCACATCCCGCCGCAATACCAGAGTCACGACGACTGGGGCCCGCAGACGGTGCCCGAAGGCTACTACTTCGTAATGGGCGATCACCGGAACAACAGCCTCGACAGCCGGCACTGGAATTACGTGCCCAAGAAATACATCATCGGCCGCGTCCAGCTCCGCTGGTGGCCGCTGAGTACGGCTCGCGTCTTCTAGTCAACGCTTGCGTTGGCCCATCCAGTTCCAGTTCCAGTTCGCAGTTCTGTTCGCTGCCTCCTTGTCCCGGTTCCTCAGCGAACTGAGAACTGGAACTGGAACTGGAACTGGACATGCATGCCCTCCGCCCGCCGCTATCAAGATCTCAAGGCCTGGCAGCACGCAGCCCAATTGCGAGACGGGGTGCTGACCATAACTGCACGCTCTCCCCTCTCGAACGATCGCCGTATCTGCGATCAACTACGGCGCGCGGCGCAGTCCGCGTGCGCCAACCTCGCTGAAGGCTTCGGCCGGTACGGCCCCCGTGAATTTGCGCATTTCGTGGGAATTGCGAGAAGCTCACTGGACGAAGTGCAGGAACATCTCCTACTCATGCGCTACCTGATGTCGCCGGCCGCCATGCGGAACGCCGGACTGCGCGTCAGGAACCAGAAGAACCAGAACCCAACTCAGTCGTGACAGAACTGCGAACTGGAACTGGAACTGGAACTGACCGTTATTCCTCGGTCTCACGCGTTCTCTGGCAGGTTCTCGTCCTCAACGTTGGCGTGGCCCTCGCGAAGCTGATCTTCGGCTATGCGACCGGCGCGGTCAGCATCATTTCCGACGGGTTCCATTCACTGACCGACTCGGCGTCGAACGTCGTCGCGCTGGTCGGCATCCGCATGGCGCGGCAGCCGCCCGACGAGAACCATCCGTACGGCCACCGCAAGTTCGAGACGCTGGCGTCGGCGGCCATCTTCTTCTTCCTGCTGCTGGTGCTCATCGAAGTGCTGCGCACGGCCCTCGGCCGTTTTCAGAGCGGCGGCACGCCCGACGTGTCGGCGGCGAGCTTCGTGCTGATGGGCATCACGCTTGCGATCAACCTTGGCGTGGTCGCATACGAATCGTCGGCCGCGCGGCGGCACAAGAGCGAGCTGCTGATGGCCGATTCGCACCACACGCGCAGCGACGTCTTCACGTCGTTGTCGGTGATCGGCGCGCTGGCGGGCGTGAAGCTGGGTTATCCGATCCTCGACCCGCTGGCGGCGCTGCTGGTGGCGGGGTTCATCGGCTGGAGCGGCTGGCTGATCGCGCGTGAGGCCTCACGCGTGCTGTCGGACGCCACCGTGCTCAGCGAGGCCGACGTCGAGCGCGTTGTCATGAGCGTGCCGGGCGTGCTCGGGTGCCATCACATCCGGACGCGCGGCTCGGCCGACCACGCCTTTCTCGACCTGCACGTCTGGGCGCCGGGCGACCTGCGGCTGGAAGAGGCGCATGCCCTGTCGCACGTCGTGAAGGATCGGCTGCTCGAGAAGTATCCCGAGCTGGCCGACGTCATTATTCACATTGAGCCCCCGCCAAAAGACATTTGTTGATCTGTTGATCTATTGATCTACGGGGCGTACAGCTGCTCGATGACGTCGCGGTAACGCGACTCAATGACCTTTCGCCGCACCTTCAGGGTCGGCGTGAGCTCGTTGTCGGCCTGCGTGAGCGGTCTCGGCAGGAAGCCGAACTTCTTCAGCTTCTCGAACTGGCCCAGCTCGCGGTTGATGTCGTCGAGCGCGGCCTGAAACAGCGCCTGCGCCTCCGGCCGCTTCAGCAGCACGGCTGCATCCGTCCCGGCCGGTTCGCCGAGCGCCGCGGCCAGCGCGGGCCCGTCGGGCACGAACAGGGCGGCCGGAAACTTGCGGCCTTCGCCGATGACGATGGCCTCGGCGACGACGGGGTGCGACTTGAGCCGCGACTCCAGCGGCTGCGGCGCGATCTTCTTGCCGCCGGCCGTGACGATCAGATCCTTCTTGCGATCGGTGATGTGCAGGTAGCCGTCGGCGTCGATCGAACCGATGTCGCCCGTGTGGAACCAGCCGTCCTTCAGCACGTCGGCCGTCTCGGCGGGCTTGTTGTAATAGCCCTGCATGATGTTCGGGCCGCGCGCCAGAATCTCGCCGTCCTCAGCGATGCGCAAGTCCACGCCGGTGATCGCCTTTCCGACGGCCCCGAAGCGCACCGCGGTGTGCGGCGTGACCGTGAGCACGGGCGACGTTTCGGTCAGGCCGTAGCCTTCCATCACCGTCAGGCCGCATCCATAGAAGAACTCGCCGATGTGCTTCGGCAGCGCGGCGCTGCCCGACACCATGAAGCGCACGCGGCCGCCCACGGCCTCGCGAACCTTCGACAGCACCAGCTTGTCGGCAAGCTTCGCGCGAACGCCCTCGAACACGTGCGCCGGCTTCCCGGCGGCCGGTAGTGTGCGCCCGCGTTCTTCGGCGAGCCTCACGGCCCATTGAAAGAGCTTCTTCCGGATTCCCGTTGCCGCCGCGCCCTTCTCGAGCACGCGCGCGTAGAGCTTTTCATAGACGCGCGGCACGCCGGTGATCACGGTCGGCTTGACGATCTGCAGATCGCGCGCGACCGTCTCCATGTTTTCGGCAAAGACGATGGTGACGCCGACGCCCAGATACAGGTACGACGCCAGGCGCTCGAACGAATGACTGAGCGGCAGAAACGACAGCGCGGTGTCGGTGTGATCGACCTGGAGCAGATCCGCGGCGGCAATCAGGTTCGTCACCAGGTTGTCGTGCGTCAGCATCACGCCCTTGGGCTCGCCGGTCGTCCCCGAGGTGTAGATGATGGTCGCCAGGTCGCCCGGCTGCACCCGCTTCGACGCGTCGTTGTACTCCTTGACGACGCCCCAGCCTTCGCGGATGCGGGTGCTGCCCTGCTCGGCCACCTGCGCGAGCGAGAGCGTCGCCAGCCGGTCCGCCGGATCGGCCTGCCATCCGGTGTCCATGACAATGACCGTCGTCAGCAGCGGAAGGCGGGGCGCAACTTCGCGGACTTTTGCGAGCTGGTCGGCCGACGACACGACCGCGCAGCGCGCGCTGCAGTCGCGCAGGATGTATTCGGTCTGCGAGGGCGGCAGCGTCGGATACACCGGCACGTCGACGACGCCGAGCGTCTGCGCGGCGAGATCGACGTGCACCCATTCCGGGCGGCTCTCGGAGATGATCGCGAGCCGGTCGCCGCGCTTCAGGCCGAGCCGGCCAAGGCCGAGCGCGATGTCGCGCACGTGATCGCGCAGCTCGCGTCCGCCGAGGCCCGACACCTGGCCGTTGGCGACGCGGCCGACGCTGAGCGGCTTCGGATGCCGGCCGGCAATCCACTCGGGCAGGCCGGCGAGCGTGGACGGAAATCCCTCGAGGTCCTGGCGGCGTGCGTCCATGTGGGGAGGATTCTAATACCCTAACCGCTTGTCGACCACGTTCTCGAGCGGCTGGCCGCTGCGCCAGCGGTCGAGGTTGCGCGCGAAGAGGTCGACGACGCTCTGCCAGAAGTCCGCGCCGAAGCCGGCGACGTGCGGGCTGACGATGACGTTCTCCATGCCCCAGAGCGAACTGCCGGGGCTGAGCGGCTCCCGCTCGAACACGTCGAGCGCGGCGGCGCCGGGCCGCCCGGCCTTCAGGCCTTCTATCAGAGCGGCTTCGTCGATGAGGCGGCCCCGGCCGATATTGACGAGCAGCGAGCCCGGCTTCATGCGCGCCAGCATGGCCGCGTCGAACAGCCGGTTGGTCTCGGGCGTGTGTGGCAGCGTGATCGCGACGATGTCGGCGCGCGGGAGAAGGTCGGGAAGGCTCTCCGCGCCCGGCTGGCCGTCGCGTGCGCGGCGCCGCACGCCCTCGACCTGCATCCCGAGGCCGCGGAAGAGCGCCGCCGTGGCTTCGCCGATCGAGCCCATGCCGACGATCAGCACGCGTGTCTCGCCCAGCGGGGTCGGCGCAAGCGACGTGAGCTCGTCCTGGGCCCAGGTGCCCTGGGTCTGCCGGCGCACGGCCACGTGAATGCCGCGGCGCCACGCCAGGACCATCGCGAGGATGTGCTCGGCGATCGACGCCGACTGAATGCCGCGCGAATTGGTGAGCACGACGTCGCTTTCCACGAGCGCTGGAAAGAGCGTGCCGCCGACGCCGGCCGCCGACGAGTGAATCCACCGGAGCTTCTGCGCGCGGGCGTAGACGTCTTCGCGTACGAGGGAGCTGAACGCCACCTCGGCGTCCTCGATGGCATCGGCGAGCTCGGCGTGGGTGCGCGCCTCAACGAACTGCACGTCCGGAAAGCGCGCCCGCAGCCGATCGACGTGTTCCGCCGGCAGCGTCCAGATGGACGGCGAATAAATGCCGACCGCGACGATCACCGCCTGAAGTCCCGCTTGCCGCCGGTCTTCTCGATCAAGTGGATCTTTCCAATCGTCATTCTTTGATCCACCGCCTTGACCATGTCGTAGATCGTGAGCGCCGCAACGGCGACCGCCGTGAGCGCCTCCATCTCCACGCCGGTGGGACCGGTCGTCCGGACGGTCGCGGTGATGTCGTAGCCGTCCTTCACGGCTTCGAGCGCGACGTCGACATGCGTGAGCGCCAGCGGATGACAGAGCGGGATGAGCTCGGAGGTCCGCTTCGCGGCCATGACGCCGGCGAGCCGGGCCGCGGCCAGGGGATCGCCCTTCTTCAGCCGCGTGCCGCGAATGGCGGTGCGGGCCGCCGCGCTCAGCGCGATGTGCCCCTTCGCGACAGCCTGCCGCGCCGTCGGCGGCTTCGCCGAGACGTCGACCATCCGCGCGCGGCCGCTCCGATCGACGTGCGACAGCGATGGCGTCCGCTTAGTCATGGTGCTGCTCTTCCCGCGCCAGGAAAAACGACAGGCTCTCGAGCGACACGGTGAGATCCACGTGCTTCAGTTTCACGTCGGGCGGCGTCCGCAGCGTGCCGGGCGAGAAATTGAGGATGGCTTTGATGCCGACCGCGACGGCCATGTTGACCACGGCCTGGGCCGCCTCGGCGGGCACGGCGATGACCGCGATGTCGATCGTCTCTTTTTTCGCCACCTTCGGCAGGTCGTCGATGTTGAGGATGCGGACGCCCGTCTTCGACTTCTGGCCGATCTTGGCGCGCTCGGTGTCGAACAGCGCCATGATCGAGAACCCTTCCTGCCGGAAGCCGGGATAGTCGGCCAGCGCGAGCCCGAGGTTGCCGGCGCCGATCACCGCCACGCGCACGCGGCGGTCGAGTCCGAGGATCTGCCGGAGGTGCCGCTTGAGCTCCTTGACCGTGTAGCCGACGCCGCGCACGCCGAACTCGCCGAAGTAGGCGAGATCCTTCCGGATCTGCGCCGCGTTGAGGTGGAACTGCTCCGCCAGCGCCTTCGAGGAGATCGTTTTCACGCCCGCGGTATCGAGCGTATTGAGGCAGCGGAGATACACCGACAGGCGGTTGGTGGTCAGCTCGGGGACCTGCTCGGGCTCTTTCACAAGCTCGAAATGCTACCATCGAATCGTGCCGCGCCTTGCCGCCGCCGCGCTCGCCGTCCTCGCCGTCTTCGGCGCGCACGCGCACGCGCCCGCGCAGTCGCAGACCCCGACCGAGCAGCGGCACGTGACGACCGCGCACGCGCTGTCCCGGTACGGACATTTCTTCCACGGGTCTCAGGTGTCGTTCCTCGCGAACGTGACCGGCGTCGCGGGCGTCGACGTGGCGCCCATCGGAGCGAAGCAGCGGGTGGTCCTGCTCTGGCAGTCCCCGCAGCGGGCCGAGGGCCAGACGCTGGTGCGGGGGACGTTCCTGGATCTCGGGCGCCTCGAGCACAACGACCCGCGCCTGAACAGCATCGACGCCGAAAAGATTCTGGATGCCGTCAACGAGGGCCGCTGGCCCGGCCGCGAAGAGGTGTTCCTGCTGACCGCCGCGCGGTCCGAGACGTACGAGCCCGAGGTGCAGCCCGACGTCCGCGCCATCGCGCTCGACCCGGCGCGCTACGCCGGGAAGGAAGTGACGGTCTCCGGACGGTTCCGCGGCAGGAACCTGCTGGGCGATCAGCCCGTGTCACCCGCCAAGTCGCCTCATGAGTACGTGATTCGCGTCGCCGACGCGTCGCTGTGGATCAGCGGACTGCGGCCGCGCGGCCGCGGCTTCACCCTGGACCCCGACTCGCGGCGCGACACGCGCGAATGGGTGCGCGTCACCGGCGTGATCCGGCACGCGCCGCCGCTGGTGTGGGTGGAGGGTAAGAGCATCGACCTCGCGAAGCCGGGACGCGAGGACGCCGCGGAGCCGGAGCCCGCGCCGCTGCCGCCCGGACCGGCGCCCGAGATTGTGTTCAGCGCGCCGCTCGACGGCGAAACGGACGTCGCGACGAATGTCGTGCTGCGCGTGCAGTTCTCGCGCGACATCGATCCGGAATCGCTGACAGGCCAGATCGCCGTGGCATACGGCATGCGGCCGGACGGCGCATCGCCCGGCCCGGCGCCGGCCGCGGGCATCACCTACCGCGCCGCCAACCGCGCGGTCGAGGTCCGCTTCGACCAGCCGCTCGCATCCTTCACGCCCGTCATCGTCGCCTTCGGCAACGAAATCACGGCCACCGATGGGGTGGCGATGAAGCCCGCGCGCATCAGCTTCACGACTGGGCGCTAACGCGTTCGCGTGCAACGTAAAGGGTAAATTGTAAATAGCATCGGCCATCGCTCCGATGGACGCGCCTCGTCAACTGTAAGAACGATTTTGGTCGCCTCGCGAACTACATCGGACCTGGTGTTTTCATCACGGCAGCCCACGTAACTGAAAATGCCCAAGCCCATGGCGCTCTGACCGTGATCGGTATCCGCCACGACGGCCCGCTTCGGGCCTTTCGACCAGCGGCTCTCTCTTGGGCAAGAGACCCTCAATAGACCGATAATCAATGCTATCTACGATTTACCATTTACGTTTGGGGTGAACGTCTGGTCCATCTCCTCCTGGCCCATCGCACGATCAGTCCGATGAACAGCACGATGAGCGCGGTGAGCACGACAACCACCACGAAGGCGGCGACCGGATACTGAAGCGCGAGCCAGGCGAGGCCGATCACGAAGAAGTCCTCGCCGAAACTGAGCGCCCAGTTGCTGAACGGCTCGGGGCTCGTGTTGGCGACGGCGCGGGTGCCGGCCTTCGTCAGATGCGTGCCGGCGGCCAGGCTGCCCCCGAGCAGCGCCGCGAGCCCTTCGACGGCAGGCGAGGCGTCGCCAATGGCCGTCATCGCAATCAGGGCGCCGCCCACCGGCCTGATGGCCGTGTGCACGGAATCCCACATCGAGTCGATCCAGGGCACCTTGTCGGCGATGAACTCGACGACGTACATCACCAGCGCGGCGCCGATGACCCAGTCGTTGTTGAAGACGTCGAACTGCGGCGGCAGCTGCACCCATCCGAAGCGCGCCGCGAGACCGAGGATGGCGACCGCCGCATAGAGATTGAGGCCCGCCGCGAATGCGAACCCCATCGCGCGGCCGAGCGTTTCGATCGTTTCCATTCAGCTCACCGGCCCTTCCGCGAGCAGCGCCGCCACGCTGCCTCTGACCTCCTGCACGAGCTGGTCCCGGTCGTCGACGCCACGGCCCGCCGTTTCAACGGGCGCGCCGAGGCGGACGGTGACGCTCACGGGGTAGATCCAGGGGCTGCCCTTCCGCATGGCGTCGCGGGCGCCGATGATCGCGACCGGGACGATCGGCGCCTGGGCCCGCAGGGCCATGATGAACCCGCCCTTCTTGAACGGCAGGAGCTCGCCGGTGCGGCTGCGGGTGCCTTCGGGAAAGATGAGGAAGGAGTTGCCGGCCTGGAGCGCCGCCGCGGCCATGTCGATGGCCGGAAGGCTCTGGTCGCGGTTGCCGCGCTCGAGCGGCACGAAGCCGGCGATGTCGAACGCGCGCACGAGCACCGGCAGCTTCCGCAGCTCGGCCTTGTAGAGCACCCGCAGGCGGGGCATCAGCTCGTGCAGCACGGCAAAGATGATCGGCGGCTCCACGTTGCTGCTGTGATTGATGGCGTACACCGCGGCGCGGCCGCGCTGAATGTGCTCCGTGCCGGCAGCCTTCCACCGAATCCCGGCAAGCGCCAGCCCGATCCGCACGCCGAGCAGGCCCACCGCAAAGAGCGGCCGCGGGTTCCGCGTGATGAGCGAGAGCAGGACGAACGGCACGCCCGCCACGAGGATGTACACCGCCACCACGACGTAGGTGACGATCGTGCGGACGGCGGCGATGAAGCTCACGCGTGCATCTTAAACGAAACAGGCCTGCTGGCTGGCAGCAGGCCTGTCTCACATCCGGTTTGCCGAGCGCTACGACGCGCGGGCGGTGCGGCGCGCGCTGACACGCGTGGTCGCCTTGGCGGCCGGCTTCGGGGCCTTCGCGCGCGCGACGGCGCGGGCGCGGGTCATGAAGCAGCGCTCGAGCGCCTTGTCGACCTTCTCTTCGACCATCAGCATCTGCTCGCCGATGACCGAGGAAATCTCCGACGTCACGAGGAAGCGCGCCCGGTCGAGCATGCGCTTCTCGCGGAACGAGAGGTTTTTCGACTTCGCCAGGAACGTCAGGCTCTTGAGCACGTCGACGACGTCGTGAATCGAGCCCGTCCGCATCTTGTCGGAGTTGTCCTTGAAACGGCCTTTCCAGTTCTGATGGTTGTCGATCTTGCCGTCGCCGAGCTTCACATAGAGACGCTCGACTTCGGCGTCTTCAATGGCGCGGCGCAGGCCCACGCTGTCGACGTTGTCGACGGGCACGAGCACCGTGGTGTCGTTTGCGACCATGCGGAGCGTGTAAAAGCCGCAGGTCGTGCCCATGATGGTCTTGGTTTCGATTCTCTCAACGACTCCGAGTCCATGATTCGGGTAAATGACCTTGTCACCGAGCTGAAATGTCACGTGGCCCCCAACGAGTAAGGCGCGATGTAGTAAGGGTGAGACGCCGCTAGCAGCACCAGTCATTGTATCGAAAGTGGACGCTTCCGGCAACGCCAAATTCGCAAAAAATCGCCATTTTTGCGCGGTTTTCCTCAGGATGGGCCTTCGCCTCGCACACGAAACAGGGCGCCTGGAGTGGGTACGAAAAGGGGGCTAACAGTATGCGGTACACCAGTTAGAGGCCGAGCGCATGCTGCAAGGTGGTGCATTCGGCCGGGCCACGCCGAGCGCGGCCGACGGGTGGCAAGCGGCGCTTTACCTCAGCTTTCCCTTGAACCCCTTCCCCGCCCGCGGCCCCTTGTGGTCGCGCGCCGGCGCCCGGTCGCGGTTCGCCACGCGGCGGCCCGTTTCATGGACCAGCCGCGTGATGCCGGCCAGCTTCGGGAAGTTGATCTTGTCCACCTCGTCGCTCACCTGGTGATAGTCGGGATGGAGCCCGGTGAAGAAGAAAACGATGGGGATCCCGCGCGCCGCATAGCTGTAGTGGTCGCTGCGCGTGTACAGCGACTCCGGATCGGCCGGATCGTTCAGCGCGTAGTCGAGCGCGAGCGGCGCGGCCAGCGCGGCGTTGGCGTCCTCGTTGATGTTGTGCAGATCGGTGCTGATGCGATCGGCCCCGATGATGAACAGCTGATTGGCATTCGCGGGATCGTCGTTGGCGTTGCGGCCGATCATGTCCATGTTCAGCACGGCCACGACGGCGTCCGGATCGACCTGCTGCGCGTTGAAGCGCGACCCGCGCAGCCCGCCCTCCTCCGCCGTGTGCCAGACGAACATCAGCGACCGCTTCGTCCGCTCGCCCCGCGCGAACGCGTTCGCCAGCGCCATCAACGCCACCGTCCCCGACCCGTCATCGTCGGCGCCGTTGAAGATGCGGTCGTCAGGGCGCGCGCGCGGATTGTTGCCGCGCGGCGCGCCTTCGAGCACACCGACGTGATCGTAGTGCGCGCCGAACGCGACGTAGGTCCGGCTCAGCGCGGGATCGGCGCCCGGCACGATCCCGATGACGTTGCGGGAGTACTGGGTGCGGACGATCTGGTACTCGGGCGCCACGTCGATGCGGACGGCCGCGGGAATCGTGACGCGCGCAAGCGGCTCGCCCGCGGCGGCCCTGCGCTGGATCTCTGCGGCGCCGACAGGCGCGGCGCTCAGGAGGAACGCGGCAAGCGCGTCACCCGCATTGACGACGGGCGCCACGTGCCGATCGAGCGGCTCGGCGGTGGTGAAATCGGGGGCCGGCGGCGCGGCGCCGCGGCCGCCGCGGCCTGCAGGAACAGGAGGGGCCGCAGCCGCAGGAGCCGTCCAGCCGGTCGCCTGAATCACGGCCGCCGCGCCTTGCTCCACAGCCAGGCGCCCGCGGGCGTTGAGCAGACGTCCGTACTGCCCAGACGCGAGCGCCGCGGGCGTCCGGCCGGTGAACAGCACCAGTTTTCCCTTCACATCGGCCCCGGCATAGTCGTCATGGTCCGCGCCCGGCAGGCTGAGGCCGTAGCCGACGAACTCCACGGCGCCGAACGTCAGGCTCTGTGCCGCGCCCTGATTGGCCGGAAGCAGGAAGCCGTCGGCGTCCTTGAACGTGCGCGTCTGGCCGCCTGCCGTCACCGTGACCGTCGACCGCCGCGTGGTCCTCACGCCGAGGCTCGGCACGCGCTGGAAGTACGTGCCGTTGTCGCCGCCGGGCTGCACGCCCCACTGCTCGAGATGCCGCGCGATGTACGCGGCGGCGAGGCCGAGCCCCTCGCTGTACGTCGCACGTCCTTCGAGCGCGTCCGATGCGATGTACGTCAGATGCTCGCGCAGTTCCTGTTCCGTGATGGCCTGACCGGTCGCCGCCGGCAGGGCCTGTCCGGCCCTGAGTTCGATTCCGGACGGTACGGCGACGAACAGCGCGATGGCGAGCGTGGCGACGCGGCGGTATGACATCGATATCTCCTGGGGTGTGGCCCCCAACGTATCAGATTCCGGGGTATCAGATTCCGGGCGTGCTTCTTGCTTTCTCGGCCGTACCGGAGATCCCAGGGAAGGAGCACATCAACATGGCACCTCGTGCACGACGGCAATCACCGAGCGCGGCGATCCCCAAGGCCCCGACTGAGCCGATCGCGGCCACGTCGACGCCACAGACCCCCGAGTCGCGGATGGCGCGCATCGCCGAGCGGGCATACGCCATCTACGAGCGCCG
>DATKDT010000126.1:0-5949 GCA_035512575.1 Vicinamibacterales bacterium
GGCGGCAGCGGATGCGTGCGCGGCGCGGGCGGCGCGGATGCCGCGGGCTTCGCGGGTGTGAGCGGCCCGGTGTCGGCGCCGGTCACGAAGCGCGGTCCCTCCGCGTAGACGACCGTGACGTTGTCCTTGCCTCCCGCGGCGTTGGCCGCGGCGATCAGGCCGGCGGCCACGTCGTCGGGACGGCCCGCGTGCTGGTGCACGATGTCGAGGATGGCGGCAGAGGTAACGCCGTCGGTCAGGCCGTCGCTGCAGAGCAGCAGTGCCGCGTCGCTCTCGAACGGCACGCGCGTGATGTCGATGAACCCCTCGTCGAACGCCTGCCGCTCGGTCGAGCCCACGTCGCGGAAGACCTCGTTGCGGCGCGGGTGCCGCATCGCCTCGACTTCCGAGAGCTCGCCGGCATCCTCGCGCTCGCCGACCGGCGAGTGGTCGCGCGTGATCTTCTGGATGCGGCCGCCGCGGATCTTGTAGAACCGCGTGTCGCCCACGTGGCCCACGACGGCGTCGGCGCCGTCGAGCACCGCGACTGTGAGCACGCAGCCCATGCCGCGCCATTGCTCGTTGAGCGACGCCACGCGGCGCACTTCGTTGTTGGCGACGGTGATGGCCTCGCGCACGCGGTCCTCGACCGCGCCGGTTTCGCGCTCGAGCCGCGCGCGCAGCATGGTGACGGCGATCTCCGCGGCCTTTTCGCCTGCCGCGTGGCCGCCGACGCCGTCGACGACCATGAACAGGCCGCGCGCGGTGTCTTCGTGGAAGCGGTCTTCGTTGTTCTCGCGCTGCCGTCCCGGATCGCTGCGGCCGGCGGCTCGGATGCCAGTGCTGACGCGCTTCATGATCCCGTGGCTTCGAACTCGACCGTGACGAGATCGGCAAGGCGGAGCGTGGCGCGCGCCGGCAGCGGTGTCTCGACGCCGTTCTCGCGCTTGGTGCCGCCCTCGTCGCTGTAGCCTTTGGGCAGACGCCGGCTGTCGAGCGAAGTGCCCAGTGAGCTGAGGTCGATCACGAAGAACGTGCCCGTGGCCGGATCGCGGCGGATGCGCAGGTGCTCGCGCGACACGTCGGGCGACGTTTCGATGCGCACGTCGACCGGATAGGCGAGCCCTCCGCGTCCGATGGTGATGGAGTCGCGCGTGATGTCGAACGTCTTCGATCCTCCTGCGTCTGCGTAGCGCAGCCGGCCGCGCACGGCGGCGGGCGCCGCCGGCGCCTTCTCCGATACCGACGCGGTACTCGACGTCTGAGTTCCCATGCGTGACGTCGTGAAGCGGCGCGTCCGCTCGCCGACGCCGAGCTCGGGCTGCGCCGGCAGGGCCAGATCGGACGAGACCAGAATGTCGCCCTCGTCATGCAGCTCGCCGCCGGGGTCGGGCAGAAACTCGACGTGCCATTCGCCCGCGCGCTGCACCGCGGGCTCGCCGCCCTGGCCCAGCAGCCTGTGAAGCGCGCGGCCCGCCGACGAGCTGAGCAGCAGGCCGTCGAGCACTCGCCGGAAAAGCGATCCGTGATTCAGGTTTTGAAGCGCCTCATCGAGCGCGCGCACGGTTTCGCGCTCCACGACGGGCAGCACGCCCGCCAGGCGCGTGTGCTCGGCCGGGTGCAGGTAGACGACGAACCGGCTTGGCGCGAGCGTCGAGTACTTCAACTCCTCGAGGTTCTCGCGCATGTTCTCGACGACGGCGTCGGTCAGGTCGCGGGCGGCGCGGCGCGGGGGCGCGGCCGGGGAGGTCGCGGGAGCCATTCGCCCATTATCACGGGGAAGTGCCCCGATTAGTTCCACTCGCTGGGAAACTGCCTGCGGTAGTGGCGGCGGTCGGCCGCGATGCTGGCGTCGAACAGGATGAAGACCTGGACCAGGGCGATGCCCGCGTAGATCGCGAAGCGTGCGAAAGCGCTGGGCGAGAACACGCAGTCGTACCCGGTGGCCTCGAGGCACGCCTCGGTCATTCGCTCGAGCTCGGTGAACTCGCGGCCGATCAGCGCCGCGCCCGCCATGAAGATGACGCCCGCGCCCGCGCTGCTCCCGAACGTCGTCAAACCTCGGCGCCACATCGGCCAGGCCACGAGGAACCCGAGCGCGAGCGGCACCGTCGCGGCGACGCCAATCCAGTACCAGTTCACGAAGGGAGTCTATCGCGACGCCGCCAGACGGCGCAGTCATCGGTGCTCGGCGCTTGGTCCGGTATTGCTCAGCGCCGCCGGGGTGCGGGCGCGCCAAAGAGCGGTCGCGCCTCAGGCGGGGACAGGTCTTGCACTTCAAGACCTGTCCACGGAGCGCTGATCAACACCGGACACCGCGCCTGCGCCTGCCATGCGCCGATCGCGCCGACGCAGCTCGCGCGCGAGCAGAAAGCCGAGGGGCCCGACGAGAAAGGCGGTGACGGTGCCGGGCGTGTATCCGCCCTGGATCAGCGACCAGCCCGGATGCACGAAGCCGTTCGCGATTTCGACGATGGCCCAGCCCCACATGAATGCGGGCGCCGAGGGCCAGCCGCGGCGGACCGGCCAGAAGAAGCACCAGACGCCGAAGACGAAGATCGAGACGTTGAAGATGATGAAGCCGCGCTCGAGGTCGTCCGACAGCGCGGCAGAGATCAGGCGCGCGGGCGGCAGCGAGTCCCACAGGCGGAAGGCCCATTCCTCGAGCGAGTGCGCCGCCTGGCCGAGGACGAGGAAGCCGAAGAGCCGCTGGGCGCGGGTCATCCGTGCAGTTTAGCCAGATTGCAGCGATGCCGGGGCTGAAGCCCCGGCCTACCGCCTACGCTTCGACGACTTCCGTGGCCGGCGCGAGGCCGAGCTCGCGGCGGACGGCGATGTCGATGGCCGACGTGATTTCCTTGTTCTCCTTGAGGAACGCCTTGACGTTTTCGCGGCCCTGGCCGAGGCGCTCGCCGTTGTAGGAGAACCACGTGCCGCTCTTGTCGACGATCTTCTTCTCGACCGCCTGATCGAGCAGGTCGCCTTCGCGCGAGATGCCTTCGCCGTACATCACGTCGAACTCGGCCTCGCGGAACGGCGGCGCGACCTTGTTCTTGACGATCTTCACGCGCGTGCGGCTGCCGACGATCTGGTCGCCGTCCTTGATGGCGCCGATGCGGCGGATGTCGATGCGCACCGACGAGTAGAACTTCAGCGCGCGGCCGCCGGTGGTGGTTTCAGGGTTGCCGAACATCACGCCGATCTTCTCGCGCAGCTGGTTGATGAACACCAGCGACGTCTTCGACTTCGACACGATGCCGGTGAGCTTGCGCAGCGCCTGCGACATGAGGCGCGCCTGCAGGCCCATCTGCGCTTCGCCCATCTCGCCCTCGATTTCGGCGCGCGGCACGAGCGCCGCCACCGAGTCGACGACGACGACGTCGACGCCGCCGGAGCGGACGAGCACTTCGACGATCTCGAGCGCCTGTTCGCCGTTGTCGGGCTGCGAGACGAGGAGGTTGTCGAGATCGACGCCCAGCTTCTTGGCGTAGGCCGCGTCGAGCGCGTGCTCGGCGTCGACGAACGCCGCCATGCCGCCCTTGCGCTGCGCTTCGGCAATCACGAGGAGGGCGAGGGTGGTCTTGCCTGACGACTCGGGCCCGAAGATCTCGGTGACGCGGCCGCGCGGCACGCCGCCGACGCCTAACGCCCAGTCGATGCTGACCGAGCCGGTCGAAATCGACGGGATGGCGGCAATGGCGTCCTTGCCGCCCAGGCGCATGATCGAGCCCTTGCCGAACTGCTTTTCGATCTGGCCCACGGCCATCTCGATGGCCTTGGAGCGTTCCTTATCGATACGGTCTTCATTCACTGGCGGCATAGCGGTCCTCGTAAAGGTCGTGTCAGTCGGAAACGGGAGTGCAATCCCGTGCATTCTAGGAATGCCGGAGGCGAATGTCAAGACAAAAGAACGCGCTAATACGCTGCATTTACTGCCACTTAGCGACTGCCTGGACTTTCGCCTTTCTGCAACCCCATCGGCTTCTGCACCCAGTGTGCGGGGCTGGCATGACAGATAAGGTCAAAGCGGCGGATAACATGGCGGCACATGCCTACCCCGGTCGGCCATGCCCTCGGGGCGCTGATTCTCACCGCGCCCATACGCGCGCGGTACCGTCTATTGGGTGCCGGCGCCGCCGTCGGCGCCGTGGCATTCGGCGTGGCCCCGGACCTCGATCTTCTGATCGGCCGCCACAGCGCCGAGACCCACAGCATCGGCGCCGCGGCGCTCACGGGCGCCCTCGCCTGGCTGTTTCTGCGCTCGCGCGGCAGGCCCCGCGCCGGCCCGCTTGCCGCCGTGCTCGCACTCGCCGTGCTCTCGCACGCGATGCTCGACTGGCTCGGCACCGACACCTCGACGCCCATCGGCATCATGGCGCTCTGGCCGTTCGGCACGTCTTATTACGAATCGGACGTGCACGTCTTCATGGCCGTCTCGCGCCGCTACTGGCTCGACGAGTTCTGGAGCTACAACCTGCGCGTGCTCGCGCGCGAGCTGCTGCTGCTCGGCGTGCCGGCGCTGGCAATCGAGTGGCTTCTGCGGCGCCGAAAGGTACGCTAGATTGGCCTCATGACCCGGACGAACATCCGGCTGCTGGCGGCGACGGCGCTGACCCTGGCGATTTCGGCTTGCGGCGGCGGGCCGACGTTTCCGGCGTTGCAGGGCGTGAAGCTCATTCTGCCCGCGCAGGCCGAGGGCAGGCTCGTCACCTGCGAGACGTGCACGCCCGCGGCGTGGGGCGTGCTCGAAACCAGCATCACGCTCGAGAACAACGGCACCCGCGACCGCCGCATCTCAACAGTGGAGTCGCGCGTCCTCAATCGGACGCGGAACAGCGTCATCGCCACGAATACGCGCCCCAACAAGGACTTCCCGCTCCTCGATCTGCTGCTGCCGCGAGGCGGGCGGGCCTCTCTCGACGTGGGCGTCGTGTACTCGCCGCTGCCTCCGCCCACCGACGACATCTGGTTCGCCGTCATCGTCACCTTCGATGACGGCGCCACGATCGGCGATCAGGTGCGGCTGTTGACGCGAGTGTCGTAGGCGAGCGACTCAGACCGGCGGTTCGGCGAACAGGCGGAACTGCGGGTGCTGGCGCTCGAAGTACTGCAGCTCCCACGCGGTCGAGAACAGCAGCACCGCGCGCTCCGCGCGATCCTGCACGGCGGTGATGTTGCCCGTCAGCGGCACGGCCACTACGGGAACGCCGGGCTCGAGCCAGCGCGCCGCCGCATAGTTCGCCGGCTCGATCGTGGCCGTCACGCCGTACTCCGACGCCAGCCGCGCCACGATCACATCGAACTGCAGCGCGCCGACGACGCCGACGATCGGCTCGCGCCGGCCGCCGAGCGCGAAGAACACCTGCATCAGTCCTTCTTCCTCGAGCTGCCGCAGGCCGCCATCGAACTGCTTGTGGCGCAGGTCGGTCAGGCGCACGAGGCCGAAGTGCTCGGCGGGGAAGTGGGGCAGCTCGGGAAAGCGAATCGCCGGCCCGGTGTGCAGCGTGTCGCCAATGGCAAAGCGCCCGGGATTCACGAGCCCGACGATGTCGCCGGCGTAGGCGAGCTCGATGGTCTCGCGCTCGCGGCCGAAGAAGCGGTACGCGCGCGACGCGCGAATCGTTTCGCCGAGCCGGCTGTTCTGCATCGCCATGTCCTTCGTGAACCGGCCCGAGCAGATCCGGATGAACGCGACGCGGTCGCGGTGCTTCGGATCCATGTTCGCCTGGATCTTGAAGACGAAGGCCGTGAACTGATCGTCGGTCGGTTCGACCACGCGCGTGTCGGCCTGGCGGGGCGACGGCGACGGCGCCAGCGCGATCAGCGCCTCGAGGAACGGCTCGAGGCCGAAGTTGGTGAGCGCGCTGCCGAAGAACACCGGCGTCTGGCGCACGGCGCGGTATTCGATCGCGTCGAACTTCGTGCCGGCGGTGCCGAGCAGCGCGAGCGATTCCGACAGCTCGTGCAGCA
>DATKDT010000127.1:0-10463 GCA_035512575.1 Vicinamibacterales bacterium
CCGGCATCATGGAGGCGGCCAACCGCGGCGCGCGCGAGGCGGGCGGCAAGAGCATCGGCCTGAACATCAGCCTTCCCTACGAGCAGGGCGTCAACCGCTACGTGAACGCCGACCTGGCGTTCGAGTTCCATTACTTTTTCATGCGGAAGTTCTGGTTCGCGTACCTGGCGAAGGCGCTGGTGATCTTCCCGGGCGGGTTCGGCACGCTCGACGAGATGTTCGAGATCCTGACGCTGGCGCAGACGGCGAAGCTCTCGAAGGCGCTGAAGGTCATCCTCTACGGCACCGACTACTGGGATCCCGTCCTGAATTTCGCCCCGCTGGTGGAATGGGGCGCGATCGAGCGGCAGGACCTGAAGCTGATGGAGCGTGTCAACACGCCCGCCGCGGCGTTCGAGTCGCTGCGCGCCCACCTGGTGAAGCACATCGACCCGCCGGAAAAGCAGGAGCGCCAGGCGCCGGGCCTTGCGAGAACCAAGGACGCGAAGGACGCGAAAGGCTGATCAGTAGAGCAGGTAGCGTGCGCGCAGCTGCTCGAACGCGCGTACCGGCTCCGTCCATTGTTCGGCGATCTGCCGCGCCGTGAGACCGGCGTCGATGCCCGCGCGCAGCCTGTTCGATCCGTACAGGATGTCGATCGGCGGAAGCGTGTACTCGTACTCGTACGGCGGCTCCCGCCACGTGAACGCCTCAGGGCCCGCCTCGCGACACGCGAGCACCAGCGCCACCCCCGTTTCGACCGATCGGAAGGCCTCGCGATCCGTCACGTGAATCTGGCAGCCGCCGCAGCGCGCCTGCGCATGCTTGTGGAACGTCGGCTCGAACGCGTGGGGCCGGAAGACGACGCCGGGAAGGCCGATCGCGTTGAGGCCGCGCGCGAACGCCTCCGCGTCGGCGACCCAGGGCGCGCCGATCAGCTCGAACGGCTTCGTCGTGCCCCGGCCCTCCGAGACATTGATGCCCTCGAACAGCACCGTGCCCGGATAGACGATTTCCGCGTCGAGCGTCGGGATGTTGGGCGAGGGCAGCACGAAGGGCAGCCCCGTCGCGTCGAAGTACATGCCGCGCGTCCACCCCTGCATCGGAATGACGTCGAGCGTCGCGCCGAGGCCGACATGCTCGTTGAACATGCGCGCCAGCTCGCCGATCGTCATGCCGTGGCGCATCGGCAGCTCGTACAGGCCGACGAACGACTCGTAGCCCTTCTCGAGCATCGGGCCCTCGACGGCCGTGCCGCCAATCGGATTCGGGCGATCGCACACGATGACGGGCAGCCCGGTGCGCGCGGCGGCCTTCAGGCAATAGGCCATCGTGTAGATGTAGGTGTAGATGCGCGTGCCGACGTCCTGCAGATCGATCACCAGCGCGTCGAGGCCGGCCAGCATCTCGTCGGTGGGCTCGCGCGTCTCGCTGTAGAGCGAGTAGACCGGCACGCGGCGCGCCTCGTCGCGCCCGTGCGGCGACTCGATCATGTTCTCCTGCACGTCGGACCGGATGCCGTGCTGCGGCCCGAACAGCGCGCCGATGGCGACGCCCGCGGCCGCGGCCCGGTCGATGACGTGGCGGAACGCCGCGTCGATCGACGCCGGATTGCACACCAGCCCGATGCGGCGTCCCTTGAGCAGATCCTTCTTGAAGAGAATGTCGGTGCCGAGCGCAATCGCCATGACGTCAGATTACACAATCCGGTCGAAGCCGGAATAGACGTTGAAGCGATCCGCGCGCAGGAAGCCCGCCAGCGTGAGGTTGAAGGCGAGCGCCGTCTCGACCGCCAGGCTCGACGGCGCGCCCACGGCCGCGAGCACGGGCACGCGCGCCCGCACCGCCTTGTGCACGATCTCGAAGGCCGCGCGGCCGGAGACGATCAGAATCACAGGTAAGGGCGAAGATAAGGGGGACGGTGAGCGGGGTAAGGCCGCGGCGCGGAGGTGGGCGCCGATGAGTTTGTCTACCGCGTTGTGTCTGCCGACGTCCTCCGCGCATCCCAGCAGCGCGCCGTCGCGATCGAAGAGCGCCGCCGCATGGAGGCCGCCCGTGTCCTCGAACGCCGTCTGGCGGGCGCGCAGCAGCGCGGGCAGCGACTGCAGGGTCCGTCCTTGCACCGCCGGGCCCGGCGGAAGCGCGGCCGCGCCCGCGCCCGACAGATCGTCGATGGCATCGCGCCCGCACACGCCGCACGCGCTCGATCGCACGAGCACGCGGCGCGCGAGACGCGCGTCCACCTCGACGTGCGGCGCGAGGCTCACTCGCAGATGCCCCGCGGCCGGCCTGTCGATGCGCGCGATGTCCCGCGCCGACGCCACGAAGCCCTCGGCGAACAGCAGTCCGACCGCCAGGTCCTCGTCCCGCCCGGGCGTGCGCAGGACGATGCCCGCGTTGACGCGCGCGCGCGCGGCCGGCGGGCCATGTTCGATCTCCAGCTGCAGGGGGTCTTCGACCGCGACGAGATCGGCGTCGGCGTCCGCCGGCGCCGCGCCGACGCGGCGCACGGCCGCCACGCGCACGGGCGAATCGTTCACGCCATTAGTATCTGTTGATTTGTTGATTTGTTGATTTGGCCTGTCGGGCGGATCGCCGGCACCACGGCGTGGCCCTCGGAAATCTGATGCACGCCGGCCACCTGCTCGAGCGCCTGCACCAGGTTTTCGGGCGACCGGATGGCCATCTCGCGGGCGGCGGCGAGCGACAGGTCGCGCATGATGGCAGGAAGGCGGCGCATGGCGCGGAGGAGCGCTACGGAAGGGTCACGGCGGTTTCGAGCAGCGCGTGCGCGAGCTCGAGCACGCGCGGGCTCGTCGCCGCGGCCGCGATCGCGATCGTCAACGCCGCGGCAGATGCCCACAGCACCGCGCGCGGCATGTCCGGCTCGTCAGGATCCGAATCGATCAGCCGCCTGACCCGCTCCTCGAGTCCTTCGCCTCGATAGAGCGCGCTTGCCGGAAGCACGCCCGGCCCCGTGCCGCTCGCGAGCCGGGCCACCCGGACGAGCGCCGACGCGAGATCGATCTTGCGCGCCGCCGCATCGTCGGCCCGGTGTTCGGCCGCCTGATGCCATGCGGCCGCCAGCGCCCGTGAGGCGCCGGTCAGACCGACGGCGTCGGGCGCGGCGTCCATCAGCAGCCGTACGGCGTTGTCCCACGCCGCCACATGCCGGCGCTCGTGTTCGACGATGGCGGCAAGCTGCGGAGGAGAGCAGGCGCGAAGGACCGACGATGAGATGAAGAGGCGCGGGCGCAGCACGCCAAGCACCGCGACCAGCGGGAACGCCGAGTCGATCGCGTACGCGGGCATGCCCGTTCCCGCGACGTCGATCGGCCGTCCTGCCGCCAGCCATGCGCGGCGCAGCGCCGACGCCCGTATCACGGCGGCCACAGCACGCGCGACCGCGCCGGCGGCGATCAGCAGGCCGGCCGCCGCTGCCAGCGCGAGGATCAGGCCGACGCCTTCGGGCTCGCCGCGCTGCTCGTGCCGGTAGTAGCCGGGCGCGAGCACCAGGGCCGTCGTCGCGATCGCCACGGACGCCGGCAGCAGCCGGACGCACGCAAGCAGCCATGCGCGGGGCGCGGCGGCGGCGCGTGCCGTCGCGCGAATCACCGGACCGGCAGACAGCCACGCCGCAAGCGAGCTCACGGCCGACGCCAGAAAAAAGGCGGCCAGCAGGACGAGCGTGAAGCGCATGCCGAACGTCATGGCTGCTCGTCCTTCTTCCGCTTCTGCTGAATCAGCCGCTCGAGCTCGTCGAGCAGCGCCTCGTCCTGCCGCTCGACCGCGTCAACGAAGAACGACAGCAGGGCGCCCGCGCCTTCGCGATCGGCGAGCAGCGGCGCCAGGCCTCCGCCCGCGCGCGCGGCCAGAAACCGCTCGCGCGACTCGCGCGGCGCATAGACGAACGCCCGCCCCAGTTTCTCGCGTACGAGCACGCCCTTCCGGTGCAGCCGGTCGAGCGTCGTCATCAACGTCGTGTAGGCCACGCCGGGAAACGCGTGCTGGAGGTCGCGCACGCTGCAGGGGCGCCCGCGCGTCCAGAGCGCGTCGAGTACGCGGGCTTCGAGCGGGCCGAGCCGGGCATCGGACATGCGCTAATACCTTACAACGGAGGCGGCACGGGCCGTCTCGTCCAGATCCGCCGCTTGCGCACCCGCACCTTGCGCTTGTTGATGAGGGGAAACAGCCACATCCACATGCCGCCGAGCCATAACAGCAGGAGGGTGAGGGCCGTCGGGAAGAAGAGCCCGAGCTTCACGCCGTCGCCGAAGATTGACCCGTCGTGAATCGATTCGATCCAGTCGGAGCGGCGGAACCAGATCTGCTTGATTTCGCCCGTCCCGAGGTCGACCTGCGCTTCCCAGTCCGACTTGAGCCAGACCTTGACGATGCCTTTGTCGGGCCTGACGTCGAGCCGGTTGACGTCGTCCCAGCTGGTCACGCCGAGGCGAGGATCGTTCTTGACGGCCTCGAAAATATCGCTGAGCTCGAGGACGGGCGCCGTCACGCTGCCGCGCTGCTCGGGGGGCTGCACCCACGACCAGTGTTTCTTGAGTTGCAGGATGCTTCCGGTGCAGATGATGATGAACAACGGGATGGCGATAATCGCGCTGGCCCAGTAGTGGACCTTCCTGTTGAGGACGTTGAAATGCATGCAGCTGTCCGGATGCTAGCGGCCCTGAGCGTTCTACTACCAGCAGTCGTAGTTGGCGCGCAGCAGACCGCGGCGAAGATTGAGGTGACGATCCCGCTCGGGCGCGGTCCCGTCCAGTCGGTGGCCGGCGAGTGGACGGCCTCGGGGCGGGGCGACGGGGCCATCATCACGCACGACGGCACGAAGTGGGCGGAGAAGGAGGGCTATCCGCTGGCGCTGTTCCGGGAGCCCGGAAATTTCGCCGGCGGCACGGTGTGGGTCGATTTCAAATTGATCGGCGGCACGGACGACTACAGCGCCGGTCTCGTGTTCGGACACACGGGTGGCGACTCGTACTACTACGTCCGGTACAACACCAAGGACGGCAACGTCGCGTTATGGAGGATGGACGGCCCCAGGCGCACCGTGATCAAGCACGGCCTGGAGCACGCGCAGCTTGCGAAGGACGAATGGCATCGTCTGGAGCTGACGGTCACCGGGCAGTGGATTCGAGCCGCAGTTTCCGGCACGTCATTGGCCGTCGAGCACTATCTCCATCATCCGATCTCGGGCCGGCTGGGTCTCTGGACGAAGCCTGACGTGACGAGCGCGTTCAGAAACCTGCAGGTATCCGAATCCCGCCATTGATCGTGCGCCCTTCGAGCGGCGCCCACGCATCGACGGTCCATCGCCCGTCGATCGCGCGCGAAGGCCGGATGAACGGCGAGTAATTCGTCAGTCGCGTGCCGCCGAGATTCTCCGCGTTGAGAAAGAGCCGCGCCCGGCCCACATGCCATTCCACAAGCGCGCCGGTGATGACGTACGCCGCCGATTCGGTGCGGAACGGATCGTCATCGAGCCGCTGCCGGCCGGTGTAGTACACCTCGACGCCAATCCGGCCGCGGTCTTCCTCTTCCCACATCCCGACCAGACCCGATGAGCGGCGCGGCTGCAGCGCTATCCGCGCGCGCGCGCCGCCCACGGCTTCCGTCGCGTCGAGTTCCACGTGCGAAAGCGTGACGGCGAACGGGCCCCGATGAAAGCGGCCGAGCAGCTCGACGCCGCGAGTCCTGATCGGTCCGGACGCGTTGGTGAGGACGAGCCCGTTTCCCGTGCCAGCCTCTGCGGACACGTCGCGCAGCTCGAGCGCGAGCGGATCGCGCACGCGCGCCGCGAATCCGGTCACGCCGATCGAGAGGTGCTCGAAGCTCCGGACCACATCCACCGTGCCGCTGACACCGCGCTCCGGTTCCAGCGCATCGTCGATCGTGATTCTCGAGAGTCCGATCGCCTCGGTGTCTTCGGTCAGCGGCACGGGCGCCGCGCGCCCGGCCCCGGCCGATGCCCGCAGCGTCCACCCGTCCGGACGGAACAGCGCCGAGAACCGCGGACTGATCGACGTGCCATATGGGCCGAGTCTTTCCACGCGCGCACTTGTCGAGACACTCGCGCGCGGGGAGATCATGAAATCGTGCTGCGCAAACACGGCCGGGGAGCGGTGCGTGTAGCTGGCGCCCTCCACGGGCGTCTCGTACTCGTCGGCCTGCCATACCGCGCCGGCCACCCATGCATGCCGCCCCGCGCCGCCGACCGCCGCCAGCTCCGCGAACGCCGTGCGATGCACATCGTCCTCGACGATGGCGCCGAACCGATGCTGGTGGGCGGCGCGCGACACCGATGCGCGCGCGGTCATCATCACCGGGCCGGCGGGCCACCGCCCGCTGAGACCGCCGTCCGCGCGTGTGGTGTCGAGCGCTTCCGCATAGGTGCCGCCCTCGGGTGTGCGCCCGCCGCCGCTGCGGTCTTCGCGCACCAGGCCCGCCGTCACCATCCACGATCCGCCGGACGGCTGCGTCCAGAACAACCGGGGCCGCGCCGTCACACGGCGGTACTTCGGCAGGTCGGACCAGCCGTCGCCTTCCACGTCCTGGCGCGCCTGCCGGTGCGCGCCGCCCATGAACGAATAGCCCGCGCCGGAAGAGAGGGGGCCGGAGAGCCAGACCAGGGCGTCGGTGCCGCTGCGGCTGGTCTGATTGAGGAGGATCTCGGATTCGTGCGAATCGGCCGGACGCCGCGAGACGAGATTGACGACGCCCGCCAGCGCCGACGATCCATACAGCGCCGATGCCACGCCCTTGATCACTTCCACGCGTCCGATGTCCATCGGCGGCGTCTGCAGCAGGCCGATGCCCGCCGGCTGCTGGCCGAAGAGCGGAAGGCCGTCGACCAGGAACTGCGTGTACCGTCCCGGGAGTCCGTGTACGCGCACCGTCGCGGCGCCGAGCGACGGCGACGTGGCCTGCACGCGCAGGCCGCCCATCTCGTTGAGCATCATGACGATGTCGCCGGGCGTCATGAGCATCTTCTCTTCGATTTCCTCGCGCTGCAGCACTTCGACGCGCACGGGCACGTCCTCGAGCCGCTTGTTGGTGCGCGTGGCTTCGACGACGACGGTTTCTTCGTGTGCGGGAGGCTTCTGAGGCAGCGGCTGCAGAAGGACGGCGAGTGCGATAGCGGCGCGCAGCATAAATGGGGATGCTAACGCAGCGCTTCGTCGCGGGCGCCTTTGCTCTTCTGCGTCCCCTGCTGAGGGATGGGCTCCTCGGTTTCGGCAGAGTCCGTACGTGGCCGGCGCGCCTGGTCCTCCGCGCTTTCATGGACGGCGGCTTCGCGCTTCTCTTCTTCAGGTCCGCGGTTGTGGATGGGCGTATGCTCGGCCATTTTTCCTCCTGGAGATGTCATGGAGGAGCAAATAGCAAAAGAGGGGCCTCCGGGCATGCCCCCCGAAGGCCCCTCGACCGAGTAGAGGAGAAGCGCGAGCTCCGCAGGCAACGCCGGCGACCACTCCCCAGCGTGCCGACGGCGTCACTCGTACGGAACTCAGCGCGTGCCACCCATAGTGCACGTGCCGTGCCCGTCAGACGCCGCTTGAACCGGTGAATTCAGGCCTGTTTTCGAGAATTACGCCGGCCGACCGGCCAATCTTTGACCCGATCGGCCAAGGCGTTGGCCGCCATCAGGTGTCCGCCCTCAGCCACGCATCGACCGGCCCGGCGGGGTCGTCGGGACGCGGCTGTGCCAGTTCCTGCGGGGTCAGTCCGGTGGATGCCGCGTACGCGATCCAGACATCGACAATCGGGCGAAGCCGCGCGCGCAGGGATTCGGGCCGGCTCTGCGCGGCGAGGTGGAGGTCGCAGAGGGCGTTGAGCGCGACGACCTCTTCCGGATGCGCAACCGTCGCCTTGTCAGGGGATGTGTCCAGCGCGTGCTCGACGGCGATTTCGAAACGGACGAGCTTCTGACTGATTTCGGGATCGAGATCGCCCCCGGTCCGAAGGACGGCTGCCGCCCCTCGCGTTTCTTCGAGCACCTCATACAGTGTCCGGCCCACGGAAACTCCTTCGCCGCGCGAGCGGGGAGCCAGGGCGGGTGGCGGGGGAGCCGGGGCGGGCCTAAGCAGGATCGAGGCCAGAAGCCCTGGCGCCGTGTCAAAATATGTAAGTGAAGAAGATGACTTTCGGCCGGGTCCTGGCGCCGGCCGGCGCGCTGCTGCTGGCCGCCTGCGGAGGCACGTCGGTGCCGACGACGCCGACGCAGTCCGCGCCCATTCCGGCGGCCCAGGCCTGCGACCTGGTGGGCGGGATCGGCAGCACCATTTCGATTTACAACGGCGCCGAGTGCAACCCCGAGCGGGGTCCGGTTGTTCAGCTGAACATGCGCGACGCGGCCGGATCGGCCGGAGCGTGCTCGGGCACGATCATCGCGCCGCGCGCGGTGCTCACGGCTGCGCACTGTCTCGACGGCGGCATCACCGGGGTTCTCGTGTGGCTCGGCGTCGGTCCGCAGTACACGGCGACGTCGTTCGCCTATCACCCCCGCTTCGACACCAGCTCGCTGCAGTTTGACATCGGCGTCGTCCTCCTGGGCGAGGACCTGCCGCGCGCGCCGTCCGCGCTGCTCATGAGCCGCAGCGGCCGGATTGGCGAACCGGCGATCCTTGCCGGGTTCGGGCGCAACGAGATCGGCGAAACGACCAGGCTGCGCGCCGGCAGCACGTTGGTATCGAACGTCACCGCGACACGTCTCGAAACGAAGTACGCGCCGCCATCGAGTTCGATCTGCTCGGGTGATTCGGGCGGGCCGATCTTCCTGTCGGAAGGCGGAGGCTGGGTCCTTGCCGGCATCTCGTCGGCCACGACCCAGACGGCGTGCAACGACGGGACGAACTACTACCAGGCCTTGAACCCGACCGACGTCCGGACGTTCATCGAGCAGTACGTCCCTTCCGTCACCTACCGCTGACGCACCGTCTACCGGTCGATGTCGACCGCAATCGCTCGCCAGCGGCCCTGGTTGAAGCGCAGGACCGTGAGCGCGCAGCGGGTGGCGTGACCGAGCAGGATGGCCACCCAGATATCGATGGGGTCGAGCACACTGACCCGCTGAATGACGAAGCAGATGCCCAGCGGCACGATCACCTGCGACACCAGTGAGATGTAGAGCGGGCTCTTCGTGTCGCCGGTGCCCTGGAGCCCGCCGGTGTAGGTGAGCGCCACCGCGATGAAGATGCCCGAGACGCTGAGCACCCGCAGCAGCTGCACGCCGATCTCGACGACCTCGGGTTCGTCCATACCGAAGACCGCCAGCAGCTGCCGCGGGAAGAACAGGAAGAAGACGCCGACGAGTCCCGCGCCGGCAAACCCGAAGCGCGCGGCCACGTGCACGGCCTCCGCCGCGCGATCCGGTTGTCCCGCGCCGAGATTCTGACCGGCGACGGCCGCCGCCGCGCCCATCAATCCGACGGCCGTCCACGTGATCAGTGAGAACAGCTGCGTGTAGGACACGGCAAATGCCGCCTGCGCCGCGGCGCTCTGCGCCAGCGATCCGATGAACGCCAGCATCAGCACGCCGCCGACGTTCATGGCGATGCCCTGAATGCCGGTCGGCAGCCCGAAGCGGAAGAGCGACCGGATGATCGTCCAGTCGGGCGCGAAGCCGTGATGCCGCGGAAACGACACGACCCAGCCGCCGGTCCACAGCTTCCAGAGCGAGAAGCCGGCCACGATCCATGACGCGAGCGACGTGCCGATTGCCGATCCCAGCGTGCCGAGCGCCGGAATCGGCCCCAGTCCGCGGATCAGAATCACGTTGAGCACCAGGTTCAGCACCGTCAGCGCGATGCCGAGCACCATCGGCGTGCGCGCGTCGCCCGCCGACCGCAGCGCGCCGCCGAGCATGAAGAACACCAGCATGCCGCCACTGAAGAGGAACATGACGCGCAGGAACGGCAGTGCCTGCGCCTTCACTTCGGGCGCGGCATTCGCGAAATCGAGCAGCCACGGCGCCGCGAAATACCCGACCGGCGCCATGACGCCCATCGACATGAAGATGGCCGTCAGGAACGCCTGATAGACGGTGCGGTTGACCTTGTCCTCGTCGCCCGCGCCCGCGAATCGTGCCACGAGCACGCTCATGCCGGTGAACAGCGACGTGATGAAGACGATGACGACGAGCAGGATCTGGAAGGCCACGCCAATCGCGGCGTTCGCGGTGTAGCCCACCAGATTGCCGACCAGGACGTGATCGACGATGCCCTGCAGCCCGCCGAAGATGTTGGTGAGCATCGTCGGCCACGCCATCTTCCACACCGCCGGGCGCAGCGGCCCCTCGACGATCGAGCGATCGTAGCGGCGGCGATCGGAGTCGGGCGGCGGGGGCGGCGCCGGCGCGGGCTCGGCAAGGCCCGGCGGCGCGGCAGGCGCGGCGATGTCGGTCAAGCCATTGATTCTAGAGCAACCGCAGGCGGGACCCGATCGCCGGCGCCTTCGGCGTCGCCATCAGGCGC
>DATKDT010000128.1:0-8998 GCA_035512575.1 Vicinamibacterales bacterium
GTCTCCTCGTCGAACATCAGCTTGTTCGATCGATACAGCAGCCCGCTGGTTCCGAACGTGAAGCTGCGGGCCGCGACCCGGCTCTCGTAGGGAATGACCGTGCCGCACAAGGTGCAGTAGACGACAGCGAGGTCGACGCCGCCCACCCGGTCGCGGGCCATCTCGTGCCACGCCAGAATGCGGCGCGGGTACGCGCGGGCCTCGCCGTTGATCACGATGCCGAAGACGATGTGCCCGTCCTTCAGGTAGCCGGCCCCGGACGCCGGCACCACGCGCGGAGACACGAGCGGCGGGATGCCGTTGACCGTCACGCCGCCCCAGTCGATCTCATCGAGACGAATGTCAGACCTGACGCCGAACGGGAAGAAGTTCCGCATGCGCGGATCGACACGGCCGTAGATCTCGCGCTTGTAGGCCGGGTAGTCGGGGTGCGGGTCGTACGGGAGACGCCACATCCACTCGCGCCAGCGCCCCAGGTCGTCGCCGAACCGCTGTCCCGTGCGGGCCTGCAGAAAGCGGATCAACCGCAGCCGGGCGCGAGACGCCGGCGTCGACGCGGGCCGTTGCGTACGTAAGCCGACGGCCCCCTCGGCATCAGCCTCGAGCCGCTCCACCCCCTCGGACGCCGACGGGTCGCGCGGCAGGAACCGGGCCGCGTCCACGATGAGAGCGGTGTAGGAGTCACGCCACGACGCGCCGATGACGTCGAGCGCGCGGGTGGACACGCCTGCGTCGGCGGAGGCGGCATCGAGGAAGAGGGAGACGGACGGCGGCCCGGGCGACTGGGACGCCGCGAGACTCGCGAGCAGCACGAGGGCCGCGCTTCGCATCGCGGATAGGACGCGCGGAGAGCGAGGCGGGATCCGCTACTAGCCCGAGGGCGCCGACGCGCCGGCCGTCTTGCCGGCGCTCTGCTGGACGATCTTCACGCCGGCCGACGCGCCGACGCGCGAGGCGCCCGCTTCGACCATGGCCTTGAGGCCTTCCAGGTCGCGCACGCCGCCGGCCGCCTTCACGCCCATTTCCTCACCGACCACGCGCCGCATCAGCGCGACGTCGGCCGCGGTGGCGCCGCCGGGGCCAAAGCCCGTCGAGGTCTTCACGAAGTCCGCGCCCGCGGCCTTCGACAGCGTGCACGCCGTGATCTTCTCCTCGTCGGTGAGCAGCGCCGCTTCGATGATCACCTTGCTCACGACGCCGCAGTCGCGGCACGGCAGCGTGACGGCTTCGATGTCCCGCTCGACGGCGCGCAGGTCGCCCGATTTCAGCGCGCCGACGTTGATCACCATGTCCACTTCGCGGGCGCCGTCATAGATGGCGCGTCGCGTTTCATACTGCTTCGTGTCTGGCGTCGTGGCGCCGAGCGGGAATCCGACGACCGTGCAGACGCCGACGCTGGAATTGGCGAGCAGCTTCGCGCACAGGGCCACCCACGTCGGATTGACGCACACCGTCGCGAAATGATGGTCGGCCGCTTCGCGGCAGAGCTGTTCGATCTCCCTGCGCGTGGCGTCGGGCTTGAGCAGCGTGTGATCGATGAGCCCCGCGACGCCCGCCGCGGCCCCGCCGGCGGCGTGCAGGCCGATGCGCGTCGCGCCCGCGTCGATGACGCCGCGCAGATGGTCCGGGCAGCAGTCGATCTGCGTGGCGTGACAGGCACACCGGGCGCCGGCGGCGGCCGGCTTCTGCCGGGTTGCCGCAATGACTTCCGCGGTGATGATGTCGATCAGCTGTCGGATGTCGATGTCGTTCATAGTGCCGCCGGGGCTGAAGCCCCGGCCTACCGTTCTAATTCTCGCACTTTCAGCAGCCGGCGCAGGTACCGCGGCTCCTTCGTCGGCGTCGTCAGGAAAATGCCCGCGATGGCGATCGCCTCGTCATGCGACATCATCGTCGAGCCGAGCGCGGCGACGTTGGCGCCGTTGTGCTCGCGCGCGTACCGCGCGATGGTCTGGTTGAGGCACATGGCCGCGCGGATGCCGCGCACCTTGTTGGCCGCAATCGTCGAGCCGATGCCCGCCCCGTCGATGACGATGCCGGCGTCGGCCTCCTTGCGCGCGACCGCTTTGGCCACGCGGCCGGCAATGTCGGGATAATCGACAGCCTCCGGCGTGTTCGTGCCGTAGTCGGTGACGGCGAGCCCCTGTTTCCTGAAGTGCGCGATCAGCGCGTCCTTCATCGCCAGGCCGGTGTGATCGGACCCGATCGCGATGCGCCTCGCCGGCGAGACCGGCGCAAGATCGTCGGGCAGCGCCGGGTCGATAGGGCCGCCGACAATCACGGTGACGCGGCGCTCGCGCAGCGTGTCCTGCGCCAGCGGCGTCACGTGCCCGCCCTTGTCGAGCTCCACGGTCGATCCGACCGGCAGGTTCCGTGCGTCGGCTTCCGTGATGATCCCGAACCGGAGCGGCATCAGGACCCGCCCTCGACGATGCCGATGTACGGCAGGTTGCGGTATCGCTCGTTGAAGTCCAGCCCGTAGCCGACGACGAACTTGTCGTCGATCTCGAAGCCCACGTAGTCCACCGGCACGGCCGTCTTGCGCCGCGACGGCTTGCTCAGCAGGCACGCCGTCTTCAGACTGCTCGGATTGCGGTTCTGCAGAATGCCCTGCAGGTAGTGCATCGTCAGTCCCGTGTCGACGATGTCCTCGATGATGATCACGCGGCGGCCTTCGAGCGGGCTGTCGACGTCCTTGCGGATCTGCACTTCCCCGCTCGACGTCGCGCCGACATAGCTCGAGACCGAGATGAAATCGCAGGTGACGTCGCCCTGGATCTGACGCATCAGATCCGCCATGAACATGAACGCGCCCTTGAGCACGCCGAGCAGCAGCAGCGGCTCGCCGCCGGCATCGCGCTGAATGTCTTTCGCGACTTCCTTCACGCGCGCCTGAAGCGCGGCTTCGCTGATGAGAGTGATCATTTCTGAACGGCCGCCCTGACTTTCTGCTGGATGGCGCGCGCCTCGCGAAGCACCGCCGCGCGGTCGAGCGTCGTCATCTGCCGATCGCGCATCAGCGCCTGGCCGTTGACGAAGACGTCGCGCACGTCGCTGCCGCGCGTGGCGTAGACGAGATGCGACACGGGATCGTAGACCGGCGTCTGGTGCGCCGCGGACATGTCGACGACGATGATGTCGGCGAGTTTGTCGGGCTCGAGCGAGCCGATGCGGTCGGCAAGGCCGAGCGCCCGGGCGCCGCCGAGCGTCGCCATCTCGAGCGTGACTTTCGCGGGCATGACGCGCGGGTCGCCCGTCGTGTGCTTCTGCAGGAACGACGCGAGGCGCATCGCCTCGAACATGTCGAGGTCGTTGTTGCTGGCCGCGCCGTCGGTGCCGATGCCAGAGGGGATGCCCGCCGCGAGCCACTTCGCCACCGGCGCCGCGCCGCTGGCCAGCTTCATGTTGCTTTCCGGATTGTGCGACAGGCTGACGCCCCGCCTCGAGAGAATCGAGAGATCCGAGTCGCTGAGCCACACGCCGTGCGCGCCAAGCGTGCCCGGCTTCAGAAAGCCGAGGCCGTCGAGATATGCCGTCGGCGAGGCGCCGTGATTCTTCTGCGAGTCCTCGTTCTCGACCCGGGTTTCCGACAGATGTATCAGCACGGGCGCGCGCTCGCGGTCGGCCGAGGCCCGGATGGCCTTCAGCATGGCCGCGTCGAGCGTATACATCGAGTGCGGCGCGTAGGCGGGCGTGATCAGCGGGTCGTCGCGCCACTGGCGGACGAACGCCTCGGCGCGGGCCAGGCCCTCCTGCCAGGTCTTCGCATCCGCCACCGGAAACTGGATGATCGTCTGGCCGAGGACGCCGCGGAGGCCCGCCGCCTTCGTCTCGGCGGCGATCTCCTCCTCGAAGTAGTACATGTCGGCGTAGGTCGTGGTGCCCGACGCGATCATCTCGAGCGCGGCCAGGCGCGTCCCGGCGCGCACGAACTCGGGCGACACCGTCTTGGCCTCGGCCGGGAAGATGTACTGCTGCAGCCAGTCCATCAGCGCGAGGTCGTCAGCGAGGCCGCGATAGAGGACCATCGGCGCGTGGCCGTGCGTGTTGACGAGGCCCGGCATGACGACGTGTCCGGCGGCGTCGATGCGCTCGGCGCCCGGATAGGCGGCGGCAATGACGTCGGCGCTGTCAACGGCGAGAATCCTGCCGCCCTGAAACGCCACCGCGCCGTTCTCGATCACGCGGCCGGCGGCGTCGACGGTGACGACGGTGCCGCCGGTGATCACGGTCACCGGCGCCGGCTGCGCGGCGCTGCCGGCGGCGCACGCGGCGGAGGCGGCGGAGGCGGCGGAGAGGACGAACAGGGCGAACAGTCGCATCATGCGAGCGCCGATCTTACATGAACCCGTTATATAGTCGCCCCATGCCGGTTCACCTCGTCTCGCATCCGCTCGCGCAGGACGCCCTGGCGTCGCTTCGCGACGTGCGGACGCAGCCCGGCCGCTTCCGCCGCCTCGCCGAGCGGCTCAGTTTGTTCCTGGCGGCCGAAGCGCTGAAGGATCTGCCCACGGAAAAGACGACCGTCGAAACCCCAATGGGCGCCGCCGACGTCCAGCGCGTCGCCGGCGACGTCGTCGTCGTCCCCGTGCTTCGGGCCGGTCTCGGCATGCTCGACGCCGTGCTCAGGCTGATTCCGTGGGCGCGCGTGGGCCACATCGGCCTCCGGCGCGACGAGACCACGGCCGTCGCGTCGCGCTACTACTCGCGCCTGCCGACGAACATGGCCTCGAGCTACGTGCTGATGGTGGATCCGATGCTGGCCACGGGCGGCAGCGCGGTCGATGCCATCCAGGTGCTGACCGATGCCGGCGCCCGCGACATCCGCATCCTCTGCATCGTGGCCGCGCCCGAGGGCATCGCGGCGGTGGAAGCCGCGCATCCGCGCGTGCGCATCTACACGCCGGTCATCGATCGCGGCCTCAACGAGCGCAAGTTCATCGTGCCCGGGCTCGGTGATTTCGGCGACCGCCTGTACGGAACGGAATAATAGGGACTGTCCCTATTTATTCGCGGCACACTCAATAAATAGGGACTGTCCCTATTATTCCGAGGCTTAACAAATGGCTGATGCCAAGCGGAAAGCGGCGGGCGCGGGCCAGTGGAAGACGGCGCTGACGTGCATCGAGCCGAACCGGATTCTCGTGCGCGGCTATCCGCTCGACGAGATGATGGGGCGCCTCAGCTTCGGCGAGTCGATCTACCTGCTGCTCGTCGGCGAAGTGCCGGGTCCGGCCATCGGCCGTCTCGTGGAGGCGCTGCTGGTGTCGTTCATCGATCACGGCGTGACGCCCCCGCCCACGCTCGCCGCGCGCAACGTGACGACGACCGGCGCCGCCACCCGCAATGCGGTGGCCGCCGGCGTGCTCGGTTTCGGCAAGTTCTACGGCGGCGACATCCAGGCCTGCCGGCAGCTGCTCGACGAGGGGCTCGAGCTCACGCAGCAGGGCAAGAGCTACCGCGACGCGGCGATCGAGCTGATCGACCGCGTCCACGCGAAACACGATCTGTTCCCGGGCTTCGGCCACCGATACCACCAGCGCGACCCGCGCGCAGCCCGCCTGTTCCAGATGGCGCTCGAGCTCGACCTCGAAGGCCCGCACATCCAGATGATCCGCGCGCTCGGGATGGCGCTGCACGACAAGGGCATCGGCACCGAGACGACCATGCCGGTGAACGTCGACGGCGCCATCGCGGCGGTCTGCGCCGACATCGGCCTGGCGCCAGAAGTGAGCGACGCCCTCTTCATCATCTCGCGCATCCCCGGCATCGTCGCGCACTCGCTCGAGGAGAAGGAGCGCGAGCAGCCGATGCGCGTCATCGAGCCGTCGCGGCACATCTACGACGGCCCGAGCGAGCGGCGGCTGCCTGATAGAAGAAAATGAGGATTGCAGAAGTGCGATTGACGATTTATTGGTCAATAAATCGTCAATCGTAGGTCGTCAATCTGCAATTGAAGGTGGTTGGTGGGCGCTAGTGGACTCGAACCACTGACCCCCGCCGTGTGAAGGCGATGCTCTACCAACTGAGCCAAGCGCCCAACCGAACAGACAGAATAGCCCAAGCGCGCGCCAGCGGCAACCGCCCGGCCCGGCCTAGCTCTTGGCGCTGGCCTTCGCCTGCTTGAGCAGCAGTTCGAGCAGCTTCGCGTATTTCTCGTCCGCGTCGGCGAAGGCCTTGTTGTATTCGTCCTTCGACATCTTTGCCTTGCGGTGATTGCCGTCGAACAGGCGGGTGGTTTCGCCCTCGACGACGATGTCGAACGGCGCCTCTTTGCGGGTCGGCGACAGGCCGTCGGCGAACTGATCCTCGATGAAGACCTTCGAGTCGGGCACCGCGGCGCCGTTGAGCTCGATGTACACGTCCATGAACTTGCCGAAGGCGATTTTCTCGTCGAGCAGCACGGGCACGGTGTACCTGCCCGTGACGACCATCAGCTGACCGGGATAGATCAACGCGGCGATGAAGCGATCGCGCTCGACCGGATCGCGCGCCGCCATGCTCGTGAGCTTCTGCTTCGTAAGCAGGTCGACGAGCTCTTTGGCAAGGGCGGCGGACTTGGACGCCGCGCCCTGCCGCGCGAGAGCCGGCACGGCGGCAGCCGCCATGGCCACGGCGGCCAGCGCTGCTGCGGCCAGCGGCACACGTAGGACACGGAACATCAGGTGGAACTCCTCCCGGCGTACACGGGCGTGAAGCGCGAAGCTACCACCTGCCGCGTCAGGGGGTCAACCCCCGCCGAGTATGGCGGTCAGCCGACGAACAGCGCGTCTTCTTCCTCGTCGCGCTCGAAGCGCCGTTCGGTTTTCGTCGTCAGCAGCGCGGCCAGCACACCGCGGAGACCGGCGAACAGGGCCGTGCTCTGCCGCACCGGCCCGGTGACGATCGACTGGATGGAGGCGGTGGTTTCGTGCACGCGGCGCGAGACATCGGTCACGAGCGCGTCGACGCGCTCGACCTGGTGCGTCGCCAGCGCGGCGGCGCGGTGCGCCTCGTCGGCAATGGCGTGCACCTTGGCGGCAAGCGGTTTGATTTCGCGCTGCAGCTCCTCGGTGAGGCTCATGACGCGCTTCGCGTAGCGCGCCAGCATGACGACCGCGCCGAGCTGCAGGACGGCCATCACCAGCACCGCGAAGGCGATGATGCCGAGAAACAGATTCGACGCGTCGGTCACAGCGCTTCCTCGGTGCCGCCGCCGGCCGCCTGCCGGGCCTTCTCGAACGCCGCCCGGCCGCGCTCGGCGGCGCGCATGGCCTTTTCGCGGCCCTCGCGCGCCCCCTCGGCAACCCGCCGCCGCGTCTCTTCGCCGGGGCCCGGCGCGTACATCAGCGCGACCGCCGCACCGGCCAGCGCGCCGAGTAGGAACGCGGCCAGTACGCCGCCGCCTGAGTCTTCCTGGTATCGCGCCATGTTTCGTCCTCCCGCTAAAAGATACTGACCCGGATGTTCAGATATTTCTTCGGATCCTTGCGAATCTCCGCGACGAGGCCACTGAGCTCCGCCACGGTTCGATTCATGTTCTCATACAACTGCCTATCTTTCAGCAGCGCGCCCGCCGTGCCCTCCCCGCTCTCGAGACCGGCCGCCAGCTTCTCGAAACGCCCCGTCAGCTCCGTCATCCGCGTGAACAGCGCGTCGTCGGTCAGCAGCTTGCCGGCCGTGCCCTCGCCCCGGTTCAGGCGGGCGGTGATTTCATCCACGTTCGCCGACGCCGACGACAGCGATCTCGCCATCGCATCGTCGTGCAGAAACGCACCCAGGCTGCCCTCCCCGCGGTTGATGCGGGCGGTCATGGCCTCGAGGCTGCGCAGGGACCGCTCGAGCGATTGATAGACCGCCGGGTTCTGCGTCAGCTGCCCGAGGGTGCCGCGGCCCCGCTGCAGGTCGCGGACGACGGCCTCGGCCGCGTTCACGAAACTCGTCGTGTCGGCATAGAGCTGCTCGTCGGTGAACAGCTTGCCGACGCTGCCCCGGCCCTCCGAAATGCCGAGCAGAATCTTGTTCGCCTCGCCCAGCGTGGTCTGCGCCGTCGCCGCGACTTCGGTGAGCGAGCCCGACGCCGGCGTCGACTGCACGTACGCGCCGTTCTCGAGCGGCGTGCCGGTGGTCGCGGCCGAGATCTCGACGATCGGCTCGCCGAGCAGGCTCAGCGATCCCATCGAGGCGCGCGAGTCCGTGGTGATGAGGGGCTTGACGTCCTCGTGGATGTCCATGCCGACCTCGATCTCGGAGCCGGCAAAATCGACGGAGGTGACCTTGCCGATGTCCTTGCCGGCCAGGCGCACGACGGCGCCCGCCTTCATGCCGGCGGCATTGGGGAAGCGCGTCTTGAGCGTGTAGCGCTCCCACCAGAAGCCCGCCTGTCCTCCGACGGCAATGATGAGCATCGTCGCCAGGGCGATGGCGACCAGGCCGACGATGCCGAGTTTGAGCTGCGACCAGGCGAGTGATTTCGTGCGTGGCATGTCGTTTCAACCTATGACAGAAATGATTTGAGATACGGGTCGTCAGACGCTTTCAGGTCATCCGAGGTGCCCTCGAAGTGCACCCTGCCCTCGTTGAGCATCAGGAACTCGGCCTGCGAGCGCTTCTCCTCGTCGGCCTGCACGAACTCGATGCCGCCCGGCGTCTTCACCGCGGTGTGATCTGACACGTAGAAGGCGTCGCGCAGCTGGTGCGTGACGACGATGGAGCTGATGTTCTCGAGGTCGCGCAGCTTGATGATCTCCTCGTCGACCGTGACCGCCGTGATCGGGTCGAGCCCGGTGGTCGGCTCGTCGTACAGCAGGATGCGCGGCTTCGCGGCCATCGCGCGGGCGATGGCCACGCGGCGGCGCTGCCCGCCCGACAGGTCGGACGGCATCCGGTCGATGAAGTCCGTCAGCCCGATGAAGCCCAGCACCTCCTCGACGCGCGTGTTCACCTGATCGAGCGGCTGCTTGAGCTCTTCCCAGAGCTTGTAGCCCACGTTCTCGCGCACCGTGAGCGAGTCGAAGAG
>DATKDT010000129.1:0-14721 GCA_035512575.1 Vicinamibacterales bacterium
CGCAAGGATCGACTGGCCGCCGAGCCAAATCATCAGCACGCCGACGATGCCGACGATGACGGTGCTGCCGGCGGTGGTGGCGGAGACCCCGGTGATCGACTTGGCGATGTTGCGGAACAGGCGGTGCACGCCGCGCGTGAAGACCAGCTCTTCCCGCTTCTCGGCGGTGTAGGTCTTGACGATGCGGATGCCGCCGAGCGTTTCGTTGAGCCGGCCGGTGACCTCCGCGTTGATCTTGCCGCGCTCGCGGAAGAGCGGCCGCAGTCGCTTGAACGCCGTGGCCATGACGATGCCGAACGTGCCCAGGAACAGCAGCATCAGCGCCGTGAGCTGCCAGTTGAGCCAGAACAGCACGCCGAGCGAGATGAGCGCCGTGAACGTGCCGCCCACCAGCTGCACGAGACCGTTGCCGACGAGGTTCCGGATGCCCTCGGCGTCGGTCATGATGCGCGAGATCAGCACGCCGGCCTGCGTGGAGTCGAAGTAGCTGGTCGGCAGGTGCATCGTGTGCGCCTGCACGCGCCGCCGCATGTCGGCAATCGCGCCCTGGGCGGCCACGCCCAGCACCTGCGACAGCGCGAACGACGCCGCGCCGCCAATCACGGTCGCCACGCCCACGGCCAGGGCCAGCGGCCACAGCATCCCCACGTTCCCCTTGCCGATGACATCGTCAATCAGGAACTTGGAGCTGGCGGGCAGGACGAAGCCGGCGCCCTGGCTGACGACCATCAGCGCGAGGCCGAGCGCGAGCCGCTTGCGGTGATGCCGGACGAGCTCGCGGGCTTCCGCGGCCGCGGCGGACCAGCGTATCGATTTCTTCTTCGGATCGGCGGGACCGGTCGGCAGGACGCCCGACCTCCGGCCGCCGCTACCGCGTTCTGCTCTGGGAAAGGATGATCCGAGGCGTGCCACCCCGCGATCTTATCGTGTTTGCGTGACGGCCTGTGTGGCGGCGACCCGTTCGAGGACGCGGAGCGCCATCGGGCCTGCGTCGAACGAGCCGCCCTCGGCGTTCCGGAGCACGACCACGCCGGTCGACGTCCGCGGGTTGAAGAGGGCCGACGCGCGATAGCCGGCCGTCGATCCGCCATGGCCAAGCGCCACGAGATCGCCCCGCCGCGTGACCATGAAGCCGAGGCCGTAGCCGCTCGACATCGTGCCGTTGGCCGAATACGTGCGCGCGTAGTTGAACGTCTGCGTCTCGCGCTTGATGACGGGCGCCTCGAGCGTGCCGAGCTCCCACATCACGAAACGCGCGAGGTCGTTGACGGTGCTGAACAGATTGCCGTTGGGCACGCGGTAGCCGCGGCCGTCGAGCTCGGCGTCGGGCCGCGTGCGGTCGGCCTTGCCGTCGCGCCGGGTGTAGCCGTGCGCGAGATCCGTGCGCAGCGCCGGTGTCGCGTCCCATGCGGTGCGCGACATGCCGAGCGGCGTCACGATGCCCTCGATCACCTGATCGGTGAACGGCTTCCCGCCCGCGCGCTCGACGGCGATGCCGAGCGTGGCGTAGCCGATGTTCGAATAGAGGTACTGCGTGCCCGGCTCGAACGCATAGGACGTGGCCGGCAGGCAGCCCAGAACTTTCTGCTGCCAGACGGCCAGCGGCCCGACCGAATGATCGCGGCACTCGGCGCCCGGCTCGCGCGCGATCCCGGACATCATCGTCGCGGTCTGCAGCAGCGTGGGCGCGGGCCAGCCGTCCTTCCGGCTTCTCAGAGCTTTCAGCTCCGGCACGTGCTTCTCGAGCGGATCGGTCAGCTGCATCGTGCCGGCCTCGACCTGCCGCAGCAGCGCGAGCGCCGTGAACTGCTTGGTGATCGACCCGATGCGATAGGCCGTGTCGCCGGTCGGCGCGCGCTTCGCCTCCATGTCGGCGAAGCCGTAATGTTTCGTCCACACCAGCTTCGGCCCGACGATGACGCCGATGCTGGCGCCGCCCACGCCGTCCTTCTCGAAGTCGGCGGCCAGCTGCGTCTCCAGCCCGGCGAGGACCGCCTCGAGAGTCGGCGCCTGGGTCGAAGGGACAGCGACTGAGAGAAGCAGGGCGGCTGCTACGAAGAGATGTTTCATGTCGTTCGGGGGTTCGGAGGTTCGGTAGTTCATCGTCTGGTTCGGAGGTGGAGCGGCGGTCCGGCGGTCGACGGCGCGCTGTCCGAACCGGACAAGCGAACCGCCGAACCCCCGAACCGCCGAACCGCCGAACCCCAAACGACCAGCGTTAGAAGTTGATCCTCATCTCCGCCGCGAACTGGCGCTTGATGATGTCGCCGAAGATGTGCTGCTGGATGTCCTCGTTCGTGAGGTTGGTGCCCTTCAGCATCACCTGGAAGCGGTCCCGCGTGCCGAAGCGCATGCCCGCCGAGGCGTTGACCAGCGTGTAGGCGTCGGTGCGGCCGTGATAGCGCGAGTCGAGCACGTCCTGCCAGAACGCCTCGTCGACGTAGCTGAGGCCGAGGCTGCCGAGGAAGCGGCTCACCACGAAGTTGAGGCCCGTGTTGAAGCGGTGCTCCGGCGGAAGGTTCAGCTCGCTCAGCGGGAGCTTCTCTAGATCTTCCGGTTCGGGCTCGCCCTGCCACGAGTAATTCGCGTAGACGCTTACCCGATCGTTGATCGCGGTGTCGACACCCAGCTCGATACCCTTCTGCGTCATGCTGCTGTCGAAGTTCTCATAGCTGAAGCGCGAAGGGAAACGAATACCGCTCTGAAAAATGCCGCCCCAGAACAGCGGCGCGAAGGGCCCCAGCGGTCCCAGCGACTCCGCGAATCCCGCGGGAGGAGGCGAGATGCCGTACGTGTCGGTCTGTGTGAACAGAATCTGGTCCTTGAACCTGTTCAGGTACCACGCCGCGGTCAGGGTCGTGCGGCCGAAGATGCCCGTGTACCCGACCTCGAACGCATCGAGCCGTTCTTCCTGGAGATCCGGATTACCGACGGCCCGGATCGGCACGAAGAAGAAGCCGCCCGCAAGCAGTGGATGCAGCGCCCCAAGCGGAAGCGGCTCGGCGATGGTCACGTCAAGGTGGTTGTTGATGGCCGACGGCGCGCGGAAGGCGCGGTTGTACGACACGCGAATCGACTGGTCGGCGACGGGCTTGATCACGACCGCCGCGCGCGGCGACACGACCACGCCGTCGATCGACGTGAACTTGTCGACACGCGCTCCCACGACGACGCGCAGCGCGTCGTGCAGAAAGATTTCGTCCTGGAGGTATGCGCCGCCTTCGGTGCGTGAGTCGGCATCCGGTGCGATCGTGAGGTCGAACGTGTTGTGGCGCAGGTTGCCGCCATACGTCAACACATTGCGGCCGAACGTGGTCACGTTGCCGGCCTCGAGATCGAGCGTCCTGGTCTTGAAGGCGAACGGAATGGGCGTGCCGCCGGGACCTCGAGTGAGCAGTTGCACCGCGTCGCCGTCGAGCGCGTTGAAAAAGACCTGCGCGCGGAAGGCATTGCGCGTGTAATTGGCTTTGCCGTACCCCATCCACGTGCCGCTCTCGATGTCGAACGGGCCGATCCCGCTGTGCATGATGCCCTCGGTGCCGGAGTAGCCGCCCGAGAAGGTCATGTACGCGCCGTTATCGAGGCTGTAATCGAGCCGGCCGTCGACTTTCGGCTGCGACGTGCCTTGATTGTCAAACGCGGGATACGGCGTGGTCTTTCCGGGAATCGTTCCCGTCGGCCGCGCGAACGCGTCCTGCGTGTAGTAGCCGGCCGAGACCTTGAACGAGGCCCGATCGCTGATGACGCCCGCATGCGTGCCGTTCAGGTACCACAGCGAGCCCGAGTCCTCGGTGGCCGCGCCGCCGCTGGTGTCGAACGTGCCGACGCCGATGGCGACCGACGTGCCGAGCATCTCGCGCGGCGTCTTCGTGATGACGTTGATGACGCCCGAGACGGCGTTCGCGCCCCAGATGGCGGAGGCCGGCCCGCGAATCACCTCGATGCGCTTCAGCTCGTTGAGGTTCACGGGCATGAAGTCCCACATGACGAAGCCGAAGAAGTCCTGGTAGAGCGAGCGGCCGTCGAGCACGGCAAGCTGGTTGGTCGAGAGCGTGCTTGTGGAGCCGCGCGGCGTGATGTTGACGTCGCGGGCCGACACCTGCGTGATGTTGACCCCGGGCACGTTCCGCAGCAGGTCGGCGTAGCTCTGCGACGCCGAGACTTCGAGCGCGCGGAGGCCGATGACCGTGATGGTCGCGGGCGCATTGACAAGCTGCTGTTCAACCTTGGTCGCGCTGACGACCACGTGCTCTTCGACGCGGACGGGGTCCTGCGCCGGAGGCGTGGGCGGCGGCGGCGGCGTCTGCGCGAAGGCTGCCGGGGCGAGGCTCAGCGCGCAGATAACGGCAAGCGCGATCGGACGAATCGGGGACATGGGTTCTCCTAGGTTGTGCTGCAGGGGCAACAAGGGTATAGCACGGTTAACCGTCCAGTTCCAGTTCCAGTTCCAGTTCGCAGTTCCCTACTCCGGGGCAGGATTCCTTGCGGTGCCCGAAGACACACAGATGAGGGGAAGTAAAGCCCTGGCTCGGAAACGTTACGGAAAGAACTGCGAACTGGAACCGGAACTGGTCCCGTCCCGCCTACTTCGACACCCTGATGACCATGGACGTCAACATCGCGTCGATGGAACGCCGCTGTACTTCGAGCCGCAGCTCGCCCGGAGCCTCGGGCCTGAACTCGAAGTCATACGTCTCGCCCACCGAAATCGTTTGCCGCGCCCGGCGCGCCTCCATCTGCGAGGGCGGCAGGTCGGCTCCATCCTTCGACACGGGTTTCCATTTCACGACCCCCCAGTCACCGCGAAGCGACGTGAACACCGTAAGGTTCGGCGTGATGTTGATTAGCCGGAAACGGTAGGTGACGCCCACCTTCAGATCCATGGCGGCCGGGTTCGTACTGCGGTTCACCTCGATGGCGGCCGACTGGGGGCCGGCACCTCCGATGAGGATGATCCGCTCCGTTGCGGGATCCAATGTCTGTCCGGGCTCGACGACGATGAGCGCGCCGTAGAGGCCGGACGCGAGCTGCTCGCGGTCGTGCGCGTGCGTGTGGTAGATGAACGTGCCTGCCCGAGGCGGCGTGAACTGGACCTCGTACTGATCGCCCGGCTTGATGGCGGGCGTGATCTGGCGCAGATGTCCGCTCCAGCCGGGCACGCCATCGTGGTAGCTTTCAAGCTCTATCCCGTGCCAGTGAATCTGCGTGTCTCGCGGCAGCTCGCTGACGAGGGTCAACGACACGGGCTCACCGCGCGTGAGCACGAGCGTGGGACTCGGATTCGGGACGCCGCCCGCCTCGCCCGGCACGACGAGGCGCGGCGCGGTGTTCGGGACGGGCGTGCCGTCATCAGTGAGGATGGCAAATCCGAGTGACGGACCGCTGCCGTAGCGGGCCGGCTCCTGCGTCATGCGCAGCGTCAGCCGCCTGCGGACGTGCGGCTCGAGATCGGGCGCGGCCGTCTCGTCGCCAGACGTCACGGTGATGCCGATGACGAGACCTGCCATCGCTTTCTCGATGTCGTGCTCGTCATGGTGCGCAGCCTCTTCGCGCTGGGCGGGCGTCATGTCGCCGCGGCGCATGTCGCCCGTGACGTGCGCAAGGACGTGGCAGTGGAACAGCCAGTTGCCGACGCGATCGGGCACCCACCGCATGGCCATGGTCGTGCCCGGCTCCATCATTTCGGTCGTGACCAGCCGCCGGTTCTCGGCGTCGTAGATGGCGTCGCGGCCCGCATCGCCGCGGCTTTCGACCGTATAGAACGTGCCGTGCAGGTGCATCGGGTGCACGCCGAACGAGGCGTTGACGACGCGCCAGTGCACGGCTTCTCCAAACGGCAGCGTCAGACGCTCGGCGTGGGGCCATGAGGCGCCGTTGATTGCCGCGGTGAACTTCGCCGGCCGGACGCTCTGATCCAGCCATTCGCTGATGACGAAAATGCGGTCCGGCAGCCGATCGGCCGGCCGTTCCGGATCCACGACGAACGCGCCGGACAACTGGCTGTCGATCATTCGACGCAGGACGTAGCTCTCTGACGTCGTGGTCGCCCAGTAGAAATAGGTGCCGGGCGTGCCGGCCTCGAATCTGAGCTCGCGGATCTCGCCCGCTGGTATGTCGACAATCGCGGCGGCATCGCCCGGATGCTCCATCATCCCGCGCAGTTTCAGAGGCGTCGCAAGCCGGTTGCGCACACTAACGCGCAGATCGGTGCCGGCAGGCACGCGAATGAGCGGGCCGGGAACTTCGGCAGCGCGGCCGTCTTCCGCGAAGACCTGCACGTCGCGCGCCGGGCCGGCGGGGCCTTCGGGCAGCCAACGCGCCATGACCGCCTCGAGGCGCAGCAACAGCGTGCCGTCGCGCAGCGTACCGGCTGGCCGGCGGTTGTCGTTGTGCGCCGCGATGGGAAGCGCCGGCTGCGCTGCAGCCGCTGCCGGCAACGCGAGAGAGGCACATACGATCAACGCGCGTGCCCGCGTCATCGCGGCGCTACTGGCGTCTGCGGCAGCTGGAGCGCCGGCCGAATCTGCCCGCGATGGCAGGTCGTGCAGTTCACGGCCGGGTTCGTGCTCCGCAGGTTCGGAACCTTTTTCAGGAGCTCGCCGTTGATCGTGGCCACCATGCCGCTCATGTCGCGGGCGATCTGCTTCGTGGCCTTGTCGTCGCGATCCCATTCGCCGGCGACGTGGCAATGGGTGCAGGTGACGCCGAGGCCGCGTGAAAAGCCGTAGTCCATGATCCGCAGCAGGCGGCCGGCGGTCACGCCCTTGTACTGCGTGATGTTCATGAAGACCTCGGTCGCAGGCTGTTCTTCCCTGCCGGCGATCTGGCGTTCGAGCTCCGCGATCGCGGCGGACTGATCGAACGCGGGCTGCGGCGTCTGCGTGGCGCCGGCCGAAAGGCCGCTGACGGCCAGCGCCGCGGCAATGGTCCCCGTTATCCAGTGTCTAGACATGCAGTCTCCTGCGGGTGAGGGCGCGGGCATTCTACACCGGCGCCTGCGCCCTCAGCCGAGCCGCGGACGCGGGAGAACCCCGGGAAGGCGGAAGCCATCCCGTCTCGGCTCTCTTCCGCTCAGACAGCCAGACTGTCTAGACTTAGGGCATGTCGGAGCCAATCCGGATGGACCGCCCGGCCCGCGACCGCCCCGAGACGCGGCGTGCGCGGAAGCCCTGTGCCGTCCGCGAGGGCTGGGCGTCGCTCGACGACGAGGAGCTGCTCGACGTACGGGTGTGCGAGCTGGGGCTGACGATCGAAGGCAGCGTGCTCGAGGAGCGCATCGAGGAACTCGCGCGCGAGCTCGACGCGCGGGGCCTGCAGTTCCGGCCGCACTACTGGCTCTCGGACGACTGGTTTACGCCCGACCACGTGCCCGGCGTGGCGATGCCGTTCTATCTGGCGCATCCGCGCCTTGCGAAGCTCGAGGAAGCCCAGATGCTCGAGGTCGAGGGCGGCACGCCGGAATGGTGCATGCAGATCCTGCGTCACGAAGTCGGGCACGCCATTGACAACGCGTACGTGCTGCAGCGGCGGCGCCGCCGCCTGAAGGTGTTCGGCCAGTCGAAGAAGGCCTATCCGGAGTACTACACGCCGAAGCCGTACTCGAAGAGCTTTGTCGTGCACCTCGATTCCTGGTACGCGCAAAGCCACCCGGACGAGGACTTCGCCGAGACGTTTGCCGTGTGGCTGACGCCCGACGACGACTGGCGCGAGCGGTTCGCCGGCTGGCCGGCGATCAAGAAGCTGGCGTACGTCGACGCGCTGATGAAGGACATCGCGGGCAAGCCGCCGGTCGTCAGGACGCGGCGCAAGGTCGACCCCGTGCACACCATGCGCAAGACGCTCCGCGAACACTACGCGCGCAAGCGCACGCACTACGGCGTCGAGCGGCCGAATTTCTACGACCGCGACCTGCGGCGGCTTTTCTCGGACGAGCCGCAGTATCGCGGCAACATGAAGGCGTCGCGCTTCATCGCGCGCATCAAGCGCGACGTGCGGCGCCGAGTGGCCGCGGCGACCGGCGAATACCAGTACACCATCGATCAGGTGATCGAGGACATGATCACGCGCGCCAACGAGCTCAACCTGCGGCTGAAGGTGTCGGAAGAAAAAGCCGGCCTCGACTTCGTCATCCTGCTCACGGTGCAGACGATGAACTACCTGCACTCGGGGAGGCACCGTGTCGCGCTCTGAGCCTACGCTTCTGTTCGACGGCACCTGTCGCTTCTGCACGGCGCAGGCCGAGCGGCTGCGGCGGTTCGGGCGCGGGCGCGTGCAGGTGGAATCGGCGTATGCGCCGGGCGTGCGCGAGCGGTTTCCGATGCTGCCGCAGGAGGGCATGATGGGCGAGATCAAGCTCGTCGACGCCGACGGCCGCGTGCTCGGCGGCGCCGCCGCCATCGCGCGCACGCTGGAGCACGGCGGCGGCCCGCTCGGCCTGCTCGCGCGCCTCTACCGCGTCTGGCCGGTGCGCCCGATCGCCGACGCCGGCTACCGCGTCATCGCCAGGAATCGGCATCGCATCGCAGGCGGGTGTGAAAAAGACGGGAAATGTAAATCGTAAATTGTAAATAGCATTGGCCATCGGGCTATTGCCAGAGGCTGCTCACCACGCCAGAGCAATGATCGATAGACAATGCTATTTACAATTTACAATTTACAATGCTGCGTACTAGGCTCTCCATGAAACACAGACTTGCCTACCTTGCCGCCCCGTTGCTGTTCATCGCGGTCTTCGCAACGGCCCCAATGGCGCAGCAGCGCTCGGCGGCGCCGCCTCAGCCGGCCGCGCCCACCTGGGCGGCCGACGTCGCGCCCATCGTCTACACGCACTGCGTCGAGTGCCACCGGCCAGGTGAGATCGCACCGATGTCGCTCATGACGTACGCCGACGCGCGTCCGTGGGCCAAGGCCATGCGCGACGAGACGAGCGACGGCTACATGCCGCCGTGGCATGCCGACCCGGCGCACGGACAGTTCCGGAACGCGCGCGTGTTGACCGCTGAAGAAAAGGGCACGATCGCGCGATGGGCCAACGCCGGCGCGCCCGAAGGCAACGCGGCCGAGGCGCCGGCGCCGCCGTCGTTCGCCGACGGCTGGCGCATCGGCACGCCCGACGCGATCCTCGAGATGCCGAAGCCCTATGCGGTGAAGCAGGACGGCATGATCGACTACCAGTACTTCGACGTGCCGACCAACTTCACCGACGACAAGTTCATCACGGCCATCGAAGTCCGGCCTGGCAACCGCGAGGTCGTGCACCACGCGCTCGTGTTCGTGCGCCTGGCGGAGCCGCCGGCGCGCGACGCGCCGCGCCGGCCGCTGTTCACGCAGCCGCGTGAGCAGCTCGACGGCCCCGAGCCCGTGCGTCTCTCGGAGGAAAACGCGCCCACCGGCCCGACGCAGGGCCTGCTCGGCACGTTCGCGCCAGGCACGCCGCCCGTCGTCCTGCCGGAGGGATCCGCCATCCGCCTCCGCGCCGGATCCACGCTCGTGTTCCAGATGCACTACACGACCACGGGCAAGCCGGCCGAAGACCAGTCGCGCATCGGGCTTGTCTTCGCCGACGCGCCGCCGGCCGACGAGGTGCGCGCCACGCACTTCATGAACCGCGGCATGAAGATTCCCGCCGGTGCCGCCGACTTCCGGGTCGACGCGCAGATCACCTTCGCCGAAGACGTGAAGGTGTGGGGGCTCTTCCCGCACACGCACCTGCGCGGCAAGCGCTGGAAGTACGAGGCGATCTACCCCGACGGGCGGCGCGAGGTCGTCCTGTCGATCCCGCGCTACGATTTCAACTGGCAGAACTACTACAAATTCGCGACGCCGCTGCGGCTGCCGAAAGGCACCACGCTTCTGGCCATCGCGCACTACGACAACTCGGCCGCGAACCCCGACAACCCCGATCCGAAGTCGGACGTGCTGTGGGGCGATCAGACCTGGGAAGAAATGCAGTACACCGGGCTGCTCGTCTCGTTCGTCCATCGATGAAACGCATGGCGGCGCCGCTTACGGCGGCGCTGCTCGTGTTCTCCGCCAGCCTCACGCCGCACGATCGCGTGTCCACGCGTCTGAGCTGGGATGGAGACGTCCAGCGGATCGTCGACGCGCGCTGCGTGTCCTGCCACACATCGGGTCTCGTCAACCTGTCGACGTTCGCCACTGCGCGCCCGTGGGCGCGTGCCATCCGCGAAGCCATCCTCGAGGGACACGGCTATTCGCCGGCCGGCGGCGCCGCGCTGACGCCGTTCGAGCGCGAGCTGCTGGTGCAGTGGATCGACGGCGGGGCACCGGAGCGCACGCCCGCGCGGCTCGCCGCCACGGCCCTGCCCGAGACGTACGTCCGCCTCGCCTCCCCGCATCCCCTGCGCACGCTCGACGACCACCAGGCGCGGCTCGGCGGCACGCGCGCGATCATTCCCGGACTCGGCCTCGCCCTCCGCGCCCCCGGCCGCATCATCGTCATCGACCGCGGCGCCGGCCCCGATGCGCGCGTGATCGGACGCGGCCGGCTCGTCCCGTCACTGGCGGCGCATCTGGCCGCGCTTCCCGCGTCGACGAACCGCACCCGCATCTCGGACGCCGCCTACATCGTCGGGCCGGTCGACGCGCCGCGCCAGGAGGTTGCCGAGATCGCGCCGGAAGGGCCGGACCGCTTCTGGTGCCCCATGCATCCGGACGCGCGGAGCCCGGCGTCAGGCGCCTGCCCGCGCTGCGGCATGGCGCTCGTCGAGATGCCGGCACCGTCGCTCGACGCGTTCAACCTCGAGATCGTCAAGACGGAGGCCATCAGCGACGGGACGCGCGTCACGATGCGCGTCACGCGAGGCGCGGACGGGCGTCCCGTGACGTCGTTCGTGACGCTGCACGAGCGGCCGTTTCATCTGTTTGTCGTCGACGACACGCTGGAGCTGTTCGATCACGTGCATCCGGAACTCTCGGGCGACACCCTGGTCGTGACGATCGATGAACGGCCTGACAAACACTACTGGCTCGTGGGCGACTTCATGCCCGTCGATGGATTTCCACAGCTCCGCATGGTGCGGCTGCCGAAGCACCCGAAAGCGCGTGGGGGGATTGGAGACCGGCTCGCGCCCACCGTGCAGGCCAGGCTGGAGCCGGTTGACATCCGCGCGGGCCGCGAGGCCCGGCTGACATTCGACGTGACGGACGCGACAACCGGCGCCGTCCCCGACGATCTCGAGCCCTATCTGGGCGCGGCCGCGCACTTGTTCGCGATCGACGAGACGCTGCGCGATCCGACGCACGCGCACCCGATCGAATTGGCGGAGGGCGGCATCGCGCGGCCCGCGTTCGACGTGCGCTTCCCGCGCGCGGGCCGCTACGTGATGTGGCTGCAGCTGCAGCGCGCGGGCCGCGTCGAGACGCTGCGCTTTACTGCGGAGGTTTCGAAATAGGCGCGAGCCCCATTCGCGCCAGACGCTGCGCAAAACGCGGGTCGCCGCGCAGCGGATCGAACTGCGGTCCGACCGCCAGATAGACCAGGCTGGGATCCCGCGCGTCGAGCGCGCGATCGAGGTGACGGAACGCCTCGTCCATATGGCCCGCCTCGCCGTGCATCAGCGCCAGTTGAAGCGCGGCCGCGGGCTGATCGGGAGCGTTTCGAAGGGCGTACCGAACCACGCCCGGCCTTCCCGCCTCCATGTAAATCCGCTTCAGCTCATCGAGGACGGCGGCGTCCACGCCGTGCGATTCGGCATGCGCCAGGCTCTCCTCCATGTACCGATCGACGTCACCTTTCATCAGATACGCGCCGGCGGTGTATTCCCTCGCGAGCAGATGCCGCGGGTCGAGCGCCAGCGATCGGCGGGCCCATTCGATCGTATCGTCGTAGCGCCGCTGGTTCCAGAAACACATGGCGATCTGCAGATGCACGAGCGGCGACAGCGGGTTGCGCTCGAGCGCCTTCCGCTTCGCCGCGAGGGCCGCGCCGAACTCGCCGAGCACCTCCAGAACCCGCCCGTACAGCAGCTGCGCCTCCGTATGGCCGGCGTCCGCCGCCAGCGCGCGCTCCACGCTCCGCCGGGCGGCCGCCCAGTTCCAGTCGCGCAGGAACAGCACGGTGCCGAGCGCGACGTGCGCGTCGGCGCACGACGGATCGAGCGCCAGGGCGCGAAGCGCGGCGGCACGCGCCTCGGCATAGGCCTCGCCGTGCGGTTTGAGACGAAGCTCCGCCTGGGCGCAGCACGCCTGGGCAAGCCCCGCATGGCCCGCCGGATAGTCCGCATCCAGCTCTATGGCCGTGCGAAACGCATCGACGGCGCCCGGAAGCTCCGCGCGCGACGAGGTCATGAGGGCGGTCCTCCCTCGGCCGATGAGCTCGTGGACTTCGGGACGCGCCGGCAGCGCCGGCAGCAGCCATCGCCCGCCGAACGGATCGACGGCGGCGCCGTGCCGCGTCACGGGAGGGGCGAAGCGATAGCCGGTCCGCGGAACCGTCTCGATGCACTGCTCTCCGAGCGCCTTTCGCAGCGCCGAGACATGCACCGACAGGATGCCCTCCCCGACGAAAGCATCGGGCCACACCAGATCGAGCAGGTCGCGTTTCGTGGTGAGCCTGCCCGCGCGTCTGACCAGCGCGACGAGCAGATCGCAGGTTTTCGGAGGGAGCGGGATTGCCGCGTCCTGTCTGGACAGGCGGCGCCCGGGCACATCGAGCATGTAGCCGCCGAACTCGTAGATTTCGGGCGCCATCGGCCTGGCGCGAATCTTAGCAGTTCCTTAAGGACGCGGCCGCGGCGCCGGCCGTACAACGGGACCACAGGAGGTCAGTGATGACAGACCCGTTCACCGGCACATGGACACTCAACCCCACGGCGTCGCAGTTCGATCCAAACCATCGCCCCGGTAAAGGCACGATGCGGCTGGAGCTCACTCCGGAAGGCGCGTACGTGCTCAATGCCGAAGGCATGAACGCCAAGGGAGAGATGATCACCGAGCGCCCCCAGACGTTCGTGCCCGACGGCCGGCCCTATCCCCTGCCGGATTTCCCCGGCCTGAGTAGCGTGGCGTCCCAGCCCGACGGGCGCACGCTTCGCGTCGAGGCGCGGCGGGAAGACGGCTCGCTGGCCGGCGAAGGCACGTACGTGGTGTCGGCCGACGGCCGATCGCTCAGCGCGACGACGGCCGGCTTCGACACGCAGCTGCGCCGATTCGAGACGATGACGGCGTGGGACAAGATCGCGTAGCGGCTGAGGGCGCAGCGACGGCGGGCTACCGCGGAGGTTTCGCGCTGAGGGTGTAGACGAGATAGTCCGCGCGCCGCAGGTCTTCGCCCGCGGGCGCGAGGCCGTCGAGCGAGGCGACCGGCAGCATGGTGACGACCACCACGCGCGAGCCGGGCAGCCGGCGCGTCGCGCGCGCGGCGGCGCCGAGCCCGAAGTCGCTGTGGAACGCGCCGTTGTAATGGACGACGAGCGGCCCCTCGCCGGGGCCCTCGGCGGCGCGCGCGATCGACTCGCCCATCACTTCGTCCTTCAGGCACTGCGCGTGGTAGTAGCGCTCGACCATGGCGGCCTGCTTCGCGACCGCGTCGGGGCCGTCGCCGGAAGGGTGGCTGCTCATCGACGTCGCGAACCGGTCGAAGTACGCGTCCTTCGGGCACTGCATGTCTGCCGGCAGCCAGGCCTGCTCCGACAGTGGCAGCGACTTCAACGCCTCGAGGCCTTCCCTTGCGACCTTCGACGCCAGCTCCTTCGGCGCGTTGGCGGCAATCACCGGCCAGCGCCGCTCGCGCGCGAGCTCGACGAGCGGCCGGTAGTCGTTCGGATAGTTCTTCCACGGACGGCTGTCCCTGAGGAATGCCGCCTCGTCATGACGCCCGACCAGGTAGGCATCGAGCCCGGCCTGCGTGTCGCGCTCGAACATCTCGAGCGACACGACGAGATCGCCGCGGCGGCGCGCCAGCGCCTCGAGCAGCGCCCATTCGAGCGCGTGCGTGTTGGGGTCGTTGTGCTGCTCGCCGACCATGACGACGTCGGCGCGCGCGAGATCGGCGCTCATCGCCTCGAAGTCCGTCCAGGCACCCGCCTTCGTGTCGAACACACGCTGCGGCACATACGACTGCGCGGCCAGGGCCGCGCTCAGCACCAGTGCCGCAGTCAGGTTCATGTCCTCTTTCTCGCCTCGATGTCGATCGTAATTTTCACTTCGTCGGCCACGACCGCGCCGCCCGCCTCGATGAGGGCATTGTATTTGACCCCGAACTCCTTGCGATTGATCGTCGTCGTCGCGGTCGCGCCCACGACGGGAGGCGCGGTGACGGCGCGCTGGACGGGTTTCGACGGCCCTTCGACGTCCAGCACGACCTCCTTCGTGACGCCGCGGATTGTCAGGTCGCCAACCAGCTTGAAGCCCTGGGGCGTGACGCCCTCGACGCGCTTCGAGACGAACGTGATGTCGGGATGCTGCTCGACGAGCAGGAAGTCGTCGCTGCGCAGATGCCGGTCGCGGTTGGCGTTGCGGGTGTCGATCGCCGTGACGTCGATGGCGACGTTGACGGCCAGCGACGAGGCATTCTGGCCGTCGTACTTCACCCATCCGACGACCGGCCCGAGCGTGCCGCGCACCGTCGAGACCAGCATGTGCCGCACCGCGAACTGGGCGGAGGTGTGATTGGTGTCGATCGTCCAGATGTCGGCGCCCTGCGGCGCCGCGGGCATCGCGGGACGGCGCGGTCCCTGCTGCGCGGCCTGGCCCGCCTGC
>DATKDT010000130.1:0-16878 GCA_035512575.1 Vicinamibacterales bacterium
AGTTGTCACCGGCGGTCATCAGCCTGTACGGCGGCGCGACAGGCATCTCACGGCGTCTCGAGGCCAACGGCCAGCGCGACGAGGCGGCGATGGCCGCGTTCGGCGAGGCGATCGCCCTGCAGAATGACGTCGGCATCGCGAAGATCGAGCGGCGGGCGCGGGCGCTGGCCGGGGCGCTGATGGCCGGCCTGCGAGCGATCGATGGCGTCAAGGTATGGACCGATCCGGCGCCCGAACGGTCGGCGGCCATCGTGTCGTTCCTGCCCGGTTCCCTCGATGTGCGGCGTCTCTCGACCGCGCTCTACGAACAGGACCGCATCGTGTGCGCGACCCGCGGCGGCGCCGACCGCGGCGGCCTCCGCTTCTCGCCGCACTTCTACAACTCGATGGCGGACGTAGACCGCACCGTGGCCGCGATCGGCCGCTACATGCGGTCGGGGGTCTGAGCCTCTAGCGCGGTTTTCCAGTCTGCATCGCGGGCGCCCCGGTCGCCGATGGTCGAGGGCGGCGTGCAGTATTCCAGCGCGCCGTCGGGGCGAGTCGCGCCAAAGAGCGGTCGCTCCGACGTCCTTTTTACGCCGTCGCGCTGGAACACGGCACGCCGCCCGCTCGACGACCCGGCGCCTGAGCGCGTCTGCTCAGCACACGAGGGCTCCGCAATCACACTCCTGTTGACATGCGATAGGTCGTATGGGTATCTTCTGTCGCGTCGCGATAGGAGTATGACGTGACCATCCGCAAGGACGTTCCCTCAGGCACGCTCGACCTGCTCGCGTTGCGCATCATCGAGCGCGGCCCCATTCATGGATGGGGCCTCATGAAACGGCTGCGCGACCTGACCGACGATGTGTTCCAGGTGACGCCGGGCGGCCTGTTCCCTGCCTTGCAACGAATTGAGGAATACGGGTGGATCGCCGGCGAGTGGGGCGTGTCCGAGAACAACCGGAAGGCGCGGTTCTACACGATCACAAGGGCCGGCCGGCGGCAACTGGCGAAAGAGCAGGACCGCTGGAAAGTGATCACGGTGGCCATCACTCGAGTGCTGGAGGGCGCGTGAACAGACATCTCTCCCGCTTCGTCGCCATGGTTCGCCGCTGGCTCGGTCGCGGCGCCCGGGATCGCATGCTCGACGCCGAACTCGAGTCGTTTCTCCAGCACGACATCGACGCCAGGATCGAGTCGGGCATGACGCCGGAGGAGGCGCGCCGCACGGCGCTCTCCGTGATCGGCGGCATACAACAAACACGGGAGTCTGCCCGCGACGCGCGTACGGGTGCGTCGCTGGACGCGCTCGCCCGCGACATCCGATACGCGGCGCGTACCCTTCGCCGATCGCCGGCCCTGTCGCTGGCCGTCGTGGGCAGCCTCGCGGTAGGCATCGCCGTCACCGTCGTGGCGTATGCGTTCATCAACGCGTGGTTGTTCAAGGGCTACCCTGGCGTCACCGGTCAGAAACGGTTGCTGAACGTGGAGATCCGAAGGCTTCCCAGCGGCCGTCCTCCGGGCAATCTCATGAACTCGAGCGAGGACTACCATGCCCTCCGCGAGGGTCTCTCGACCTTGAGCGACGTGGCGGCCACCACGGCGCAGCGGATGGCCCTGCAGCTGCCTGAACCGCGGTCGGTGCTCGGACTCCTTGTCTCCGAGAACTACTTTGACGTGCTTGGCTCGCGCCCTGCACTGGGACGGACGTTTGGTGCACACGAGGCACAGCCCGCCAACGCCGGCGTCGCCGTTGTGTCTCACCGCCTCTGGCGTCGGGCGCTGGACAGCGACCCAGGTGTGATTGGACGGACCATCCGCGTGGGCGGCGAGGTCGTGCAGGTGATTGGCGTGGCGGCGCCAGGTTTTGCCGGCACGACGGTCCGGTTGGGTCGCGATGGCCCGGACATCTGGCTGCCGTTGGCACTTGGGTCGCGGATCGCGCCGGACTCCGCGACGATCCTGCGTCCCGACGGTCTGTTCTTCGTCGGCCGGTTGAAGCCCGGAGTTGAAGGGGTCGCGGTGGTCGCCGCCGCCACCGTGATCGCCTCGAACCGCGCGGCAGCGGCCGGGTCACCACAGGGGTTGGCGTCCGCATCCGCCGTCTCACTGATGGACCCCGCATTCAGGGCGGGGCGCATCCTCTTCGTGATGACCATTCCCGTGCTCGTGCTCGCGATCGCCTGCGTGAATGCCGCGAGCCTCACGCTGGCCCGAGGATCGCGGCAGCGCCGGGACGTCGCCATTCGTCTGGCCATTGGCGCAGGGCGCGGACGAGTCGTCCGCCAGCTCTTGTTCGAGAGCCTCCTGCTCGCGTGCATGGCGGCTGCCGCAGCACTTCCGCTCGCCTGGCTCACGCTGACGGCCGCAAGTGGCCGCCTGTCATTGCCGATGCCGATCGATGCCACGGTTCTCGCCTGGACGCTCCTGACCGCGGTGATGTGCGCCGTTGCGTCGGGACTCGTACCAGCCTTTCGGGTCACAGCGCACGCGCCGTTGCAGGCGCTGAGCGTCTCGCGCGCCGCGACGGAGGCGACCCCGTCCGAATCGCGAGGCAAACGCCGCATGGTGGTGGCGCAAATCGCGCTGTCGATCGGCGTGCTGGTGGCGGGCAGTCAACTCATCACCCTTGTCGAAGGCCAGGGAGGCACGGGAGGGACGCCCCCGGATCGCCTCCTCATGACGTCGTTTGACCTCGATCAACTTCGCTACTCACCGGAATCCGCCGCCGACTTCTATCAGCGGCTGCTCGACGGTGCGTCGCATCTGCCGGGTGCGGAAGCCGTCGGTCTCGCCCGCCCGACGTCCGTGTGGACGTTTGGACGAGGCAAGGGACCTGGCTCGGTCATCGTGTGGGCGCCTGGTCGCGAAGCGGAGGTCGTGGTCGGCGGCTATGCCGGTGGCGATCTCTTTGGTGCCATCGGGCTGCCGCTGACGACAGGCCGGACGTTCACAGCCGAGGATCCGACTGGCCCACCGCGCGTTGCTATCGTGAACCAGATCTATGCAGAGAGCTTGCCTGATCGACAGGCCGTTGGCCGAACAGTTCGGGTGGCGCCGTCGCGGCGCCAGAGCAACAAGGAGGCCCTGGCTGAGGCACGTGACGTCACGATCGTCGGCGTGGTTGAGTCGGCCGGCGAGCGGCGGTACACGCGTGACGGCAAAGCCGTCAGCAAAGTGTACGTTCCGTCACCGCTGGGACCTGAGCCCGCCCTCACGCTCTACGCGCGGACTCGGGACAGGGCGGAAGACCTGGCGCCGGCAATTCGAGCGTTGGCGAACCGCATCGATGCGCGCGTCCCCATCGGCGACATGGGCTCGCTCGCGTCGGTGAATGAGCGATCGATGGGGCCGTCACACTGGCTCACCAGAATGTCCGCACTGCTGGGCGTGATCGCGCTGCTCCTTGCCGCGGCCGGCCTGTTCGCCACGTCGTCATACGCCGTGACGCAACGCGCGCGGGAGTTCGCGGTACGCATGGCGCTCGGCGCGGACCCTCGCGGTGTGTTGACGCTCGTGCTGACCCAGTCGATGAAAACGGTCTCGCTCGGCTTTCTCATCGGCGGCACGGTCGGCCTCGGGGTGAGCCGCCTCGTCGCGACGCAGTTCCCCGGCGCGGGCGGTCCCGACATTCCTGCAATCGCCCAATCGTCTGCGCTCCTCGTCGCCGTAATGCTCGTCGCCAGCGTCATTCCGGCGATGCGTGCGGCACGAGTCGATCTGGTCGCGAGCCTGAAGGACGGGTAGCCGCGGTCTTCTTGAGAGCACGGTTGCCGCCGGGCGGGCCGGTGGCTACGATGTAATTACCATGGCCACGCGCACGCGCATTGTCCGCATCGGTAATTCCCAGGGCATCCGGGTGCCGCGCGCGCTGCTGGAGCAGGCGCATCTGCGTGAGGAGGTCGAGATCTACGCCAGGCCCGGCAGGCTGGTCGTACGTCCCGTCGCCGGCACCCGCGCGGGGTGGGCTGACGCGGCAGAGGCAGCAGCCCTCCGCGGCGACAACGCCCTTCTCGACGCCGAAACGCGCACACGCTTCGACCAGGACGAATGGGAGTGGTAGCGCGCCGCACGCCGCCCGAGGCGTGTCTACCAGCGAGGCCGTCCTAGCCGCGCGCCTTCGCCCTGAACGCCTCGAGCAGCTTCAGCGTGATCGGACCGGGGCGTCCGTCGCCGAACGGACGGCCGTCGACTTTCACCACCGGCGTGATCTCGCGCGTGGTGCCCGTGATGAACGCCTCGTCGGCCGCCCACATGTCCGCCGTGGTCAGCGTCCGCTCCTCGGACGGCACGCCCGCCTCATGCGCCACGTCCAGCACGAACTCGCGCGTGATGCCCGGCAGCAGCCCGGCCGTCAGCGGCGGCGTCAGCACGCCGCCGTCCTTGACGATGAAGAAGTTGGACTGCGAGCACTCGGCAATCTCGTCCTGCTGATTGAGCATCAGCGCCTCTTCGGCGCCCTGGCGCAGCGCTTCCTGCATGGCCAGGGCGTTGTTCAGCAGGTTGTTCGACTTGATGCGCGGATTGAGCGCGCTCGGATGGTTGCGCCGCACGCTCACGAGCGCCAGCGCGATGCCGTCGGTGAAGTGCGCCGCCGGCGGCTCGGGAAACGGCTTCACGATGATCACGATGGACGGCGTCGGCGTGGCCGCCAGGTTGTAGGTGAGCTCGCCGACGCCGCGCGTGACGAGGATGCGGATGTACGCCTCCTTCAGCCCCGGCTCGGCGGCCATCGTCTCGCGGATCCGTTCCATCATCTCGTCGTCAGTGCCGGGCACCTCGAGATGAATCATCGACCCCGAGCGCCGCAGCCGCCGCATGTGCGCGTCGAACAGGAACGGTTCACCGCCGTAGGTGCGCAGCGTCTCGTAGACGCCCTCGCCGTAGAGAAAACCGTGATCGAAGACCGGAATGACCGCGCCGGCCGCATCCGTGATGCGGCCGTTCACGTAAACGACAGGCACGGAGGGAATTCTATCAGGCCATAGGCCCTGGGGCCCGTGGCCTGCCATAATCGTCCCGATGCGAGTCCTCAATTCCGCCCAGATGCGTGAGGCCGACCGGCGCACCATTCACGACATCGGGATCCCCGGGATCGTGCTCATGGAAAACGCGGGGCGGCAGATCGTCTCGGCGATGGAGGCGCACATCGACGGGCTGCAGGGCGGCAGCGTGGCGGTGCTCGCCGGGCGCGGCAACAACGGCGGCGACGGGTTCGTTATCGCGCGCACGCTCGCCCAGCGCGGCATCGAGCCGGCCGTGTTCCTGTTCGGCCGCGTCGCCGACGTGCAGGGCGATGCCCGCACCAACCTCAACACGCTCGGGCAGCTCGGCATTACCGTCGTCGAAATCGCCGACGCGCAGGCGTGGGAGCTGCACAGCGGCGAGGCGCTCGGCGCCGACGTCATCGTCGATGCCATCTTCGGCACCGGGCTGAGGGAGCCGCTCAGCGGGCTGCTGGAAACCGTGGCGGGCGACGTCAACGCGTCAGGCAAGCCGGTGGTCGCCGTCGACCTGCCCTCGGGACTGAGCGCCGACTCGCCGGAGCCGCCGGGCCCCTTCATCGAGGCGACGATGACGGTGACGCTGGGGTCGCCGAAACTGCCGCTGGTGCTGCCGCCGGCCGAAGGCGGCGCGGGCGATCTCGTCATTGCCGACATCGGCATCCCGCACGAGGTCATCGACAATCTGGAGGGCCCGAAGCTCGCGCTGCTGACGCGCGAGGACATCCGCAGCCTGCTGGAGCCGCGCGCGCAGGACTCGCACAAAGGCGACTACGGCCGCGTGCTGATCGTGGCCGGATCGGTCGGCAAGACCGGCGCGGCGTTTCTGGCGGCGATGGCCGCGCTGCGATCGGGCGCGGGACTCGTGACGATTGCCACGCCCCGCAGCTGCGTACCGATTCTGGCGGCGATGGCGCCCGAGTTCATGACGCTGCCGCTCGACGAGACGCCGGAAGGCACCATCGATTTCTCCGCCGTGGACGACGTGCTGGCGTTTCCGGCCGACGTGATCGCGGTCGGGCCGGGGCTCGGCACCGGTCCCGGCACCACGGCGTTCGTCCACGCGCTGGTCGACCGCTCGGCGACGTCTCTGGTGCTCGACGCCGACGCGCTCAACGCCTTCGTCGACGATCCCGAACGGCTCGTTGCGAAGGAAGGCGTCGACATCATCGTCACGCCGCATCCGGGCGAGCTGGCACGACTGATCGGCCTGACGGCAGATGATGTGCAGAAGAATCGGCTCGACGTCGCGCGCGACTTCGCGGCGACCCACCGCGTGACGATCATCCTCAAGGGCCATCGCACGATCATCGCCACACCGGACGGCTCGACGTTCATCAACCTGACCGGCAATCCGGGCATGGCGACCGCGGGCACCGGCGACGTCCTGACGGGCATGGTGGCGGCATGGGCGGCGCAGCTGCTCGACGGGGAGGCGGCCGCGCAGCTGGCCGTGTACCTGCACGGCCTGGCGGGAGATCTCGCGGAGGCCGACGAGAGCGACGTGTCGCTGATCGCGGGCGACATCATCGAGCGGCTCGGTGATGCGGTTGCCGAGCTCACCGCTAGAAAAAGACGAAAGACGAAAGACTGAAGACTAAAGATTGTTCGAGACACACCAAACAAAATCAGAGGAAGAAACCATGGAGGTCGCGCGCGCGTTTGCACCGCGGCTCGAGCCGGGCGACGTGCTGCTGATTGAAGGGCCGCTGGGGGCGGGGAAGACCGCGTTCGTGCGGGGACTCGCGGCAGGGCTTGGCGCCGCGCCCGAGGACGTCTCGAGTCCGACCTTCACGCTGATCCAGGAATACGACGGCGGGCGGCTGCGGCTCTTCCACGCCGACCTCTATCGCCTGACGCCGGTCGAGGCGGCCGATCTGGGGCTGTCGGAAACCGGCGACACCGGCGTGCTGGCCGTCGAGTGGCCCGACCGCTGGAGCCATCCGCCGGCCGGTTCGGTGCGCGTCTCAATTGCACGGCTCGACGATCAGCGCAGGGAAATCTCCATCACCGGCTGACGCACCCAATCTCGGCGGGCGCACTGCCGGCTCAGCCTAGAAGAAGCGCCTGTCTTCGATTCGCAGATGGATTTCGACGTGATCGACGCCGTCGCGCGCGACGACGGGGCGCACGCCGCCGAACATGCCGGCCCGCTGCGACGCCTCGCGCTGGCGGGGCGCCACTTTCGGGTCGTCGTCGAATTCGATGGCGGCGGCCGCGCGTCGCGGCAGCGAAGGGCCCTCCAGATACAGGTGCACGTGCTGCGCGACCGAGGCGTTGGGGTAGGACGCCGGCCGGATCGTGTGGAACGTGAAGCGCCCCTCGGCGTCGGTCACGGCCCAGCCTTTGAGGCGCCAGGAGTGCGGCCCCGCGGACGGCACGTCGTAGAGACCGCGCGCGTCTGTGTGATACGCGAACACGGTGATGCCCGGCGCCGGCGTGCGGCCGTCGGCCTGGTAGAGGCGGCCGTTGATTACGAGCGGCGTGCCCGGCTCGCTTTCCGGCGCGATGCGCGCCACCGATCCGACGCGCGCGGGTTGTGCGGCCTGCGCGCGCTCCCAGGCGCGGGCGAATTCGACGTCCTGCGCAGGCGTGGCGAGTGCGAGGGCGAAGACTATGGGCAGGGCCTTCATGACGTGTACCTACTCGACTCGGTAGTTCGGCGCTTCCTTCGTGATGATGACGTCGTGCACGTGGCCTTCGCGCTGGCCGGCCGGCGTCACGCGAATCAGCAGCGCGTCCTTCTGCAGGGTGGGGATGTCGCCGCAGCCGCAGTAGCCCATGCCGGCGCGCAGGCCACCCACCAGCTGGTGGATCATCGCGGCCACCGAGCCCTTGTGCGCGACCCGTCCTTCGATGCCTTCCGGCACGAGCTTGTCGGAGCCGTCGCCGAGCGGCGTGGCGCCGGCGCTCTTGCGCTGCGCGTCGAGATCGAACTCGTCCTGGAAGTACCGGTCGCGCGATCCCCTGCGCATCGCGCCGATCGATCCCATGCCGCGGTACTCCTTGAAGCTGCGGCCCTGATACAGGATGATCTCGCCCGGGCTCTCGTCGGTGCCGGCGAACAGGCTGCCGATCATGCAGGCGCTGGCGCCCACGGCCATCGCCTTCGTGATGTCGCCCGAATAGCGGATGCCGCCGTCGGCAATCACCGGAATACCGCGCTCGGCCGCCGCGGTCGCGCAGGCCGCGACCGACGAAATCATCGGCACGCCCACGCCCGCGACCACGCGCGTCGTGCAGATCGAGCCGGCGCCGATGCCCACCTTCACCGCGTCCACACCGCGATCCACCAGCGCCCGCGTCGCGTCGGCCGTCGCGACGTTGCCCGCGACGATGTCGACGTCGGGATAGCGCTCGCGCACCTTCTCGACCATGTCGAGCACGCCCTGCGAGTGGCCGTGCGCCGTGTCGATGATCAGCATGTCGACGTGCGCGGCCACGAGCGCGTCGGCGCGCTCCATGGTGTCTTTCGTCACGCCAATCGCCGCGCCGCACCGCAGCCGGCCAAGGCTGTCCTTGCACGCGTTCGGGTACGTGATCAGCTTCTGAATGTCCTTGACCGTGATCAGGCCCTTGAGACGGAACTCGGCGTCCACGACGAGCAGCTTCTCGACCTTCGCCTGATGCAGAATTTCGCGCGCATCGTCCAGCGTCGTGCCGACCGGCACCGTGACGAGGTCCGTCTTCGTCATGATGTCGGCGATCGGGCGGTTGAGATTGGTCTCGAACCGGAGGTCGCGGTTGGTGAGGATGCCGACGAGCCGGCCTTCCTTGCTGCCATCGTCGGTAATGGGCACGCCGGAGATGCGGAACTGCCGCATCAGCTCGAGCGCCTCGAAGATGCGATGGGTGGGGGAGAGCGTGATCGGGTTGACGATCATCCCGCTCTCGGACCGCTTGACGCGATCGATCTCCTGCGCCTGTTCCTCGATGCTGAGGTTCTTGTGGATGATGCCGAGGCCGCCCTGCTGCGCCATCGCAATCGCGAGGCGCGACTCGGTGACGGTGTCCATCGCCGCGCTCAGCAGCGGCACGGTTAGCCTGATCCGTTTGGTCAGCTGCGAGCTGATGTCGACCTGACTGGGAAGGATCTGCGAGTGCCGCGGCACCAGCAGCACATCGTCGAACGTGAGGGCCATGGCCAGACCCGACTCAATCTGGCCGGCCGGGCCGCGTGAGGTGTCCATCAGGCGATCGGTGACCGGATTCATAGGGTCATGCAGCTCCGTGACACTTCTTGTATTTCTTGCCGCTGCCGCACGGGCAGGGGGCGTTGCGTCCGACTTTCGGCTCGTCGCGCCGCACCGTCTTCACGGCGGCGTCGTCGCCGCCCGTGCGGGGAGGCATCGGTCCTCCTCCACTCGCTCCGCCGGCTTCGGCGCCCAGACCCGCGAGCGGTGACGCCGCGCGCGGCTGGTTCATCGTGATCTGCTGCGGCCTGCGCGGCTGCCGCACGTCAGGCGCCCGCGCCTCGCCCGTCGATTCGACGACCGGGCGCAGCCTCCACAGATAGCGCACCATCTCGTCGTCGATGCGCTCCTTCATGGCCTGGAAGAGCGCAAAGCTTTCTTTCTTGTACTCGACGAGCGGATCGCGCTGGCCATAGCCGCGAAGGCCGATGCCTTCCTTCAGGTGGTCGAGGCTGTAGAGGTGATCCTTCCACTGCGCGTCGACGATCTGCAGCATGATGTCGCGCTCGACGCGCCGCAGCACCGTGGCGTCGAGCGTGGCTTCCTTGGCCTTGTACTCCTCGACGACGAGGTCGTGGATGGCCTCGGCCATCTCGTCGGGGGACATCTCCTCGAGCTTGACGTCGTCGAGCGCCTCGGGCGCGATGCCGAATTCGTCGATGGCGGCCTGCGCGAGCCCCTCGAAGTCCCACTCCTCGGGGTCGGTCTCCTTGCCCGCGTACTGGTCGACGTGGCCGCCGATGATGTCCTCGGCGGTGATCATCAGGTACTCGCGCGTGTCGACGACCTCGTCGTCGAGATTGATCTTCCCCTCGAGCAGCTGGCGCCGCAGCGTGTAGATGTTCTCACGCTGCTTGTTCATGACGTCGTCGTACTCGAGCAGGTGCTTGCGCACGCCGAAGTTCTGCGCCTCGACCTGCTTCTGGGCGCGCTCGATGGCCTTGGTGACCATGCCGTGCTCGATCGGCACGCCCTCTTCCATGCCGAGCCGCTCCATCAGGCCCGAGATGCGGTCCGACCCGAAGATGCGCATCAGGTCGTCTTCGAGCGACAGGTAGAAGCGCGACGAGCCGGGGTCGCCCTGGCGGCCGGCGCGGCCGCGCAGCTGGTTGTCGATGCGCCGCGCCTCGTGGCGCTCGGTGCCGATGATGTGCAGGCCTCCGGCGCCGACGACTTCCTCGTGCTCGCGGTCGGTCTCCGCCTTGAGCATGCGGAAGTCTTCTTCGTACTGCTTCCGCGGCGCGCGATAGAAGTTGTCGAGATGGTAGAAGTAGACGAACTCCTCGTCGTCGACGAACTTCTCCTGGCCCCGCGGCAGGCGCTCGGCGACCTGGTCGGCCAGCATCTTCTGGCGCGCCATGAACTCGGGGTTGCCGCCGAGCAGGATGTCGGTGCCGCGGCCCGCCATGTTGGTGGCGATGGTCACGGTGGCGCGGCGGCCGGCCTGCGCGACGATTTCGGCTTCCTGCGCGTGGTATTTGGCGTTGAGCACGACGTGCTTCACGCCGCGCTTCTTGAGCAGTGACGACAGGCGCTCGGATTTCTCGATCGAGACCGTGCCGACCAGCACCGGCCGCCCCTGGTTCTGCTGCTCGAGCACGTCGGTGACGATCGCGTCGTATTTCTCGCGCTCCGTCTTGTAGACGGCGTCGGGCTCCTCGATGCGGACCAGCGGGCGGTTGGTCGGAATCTCGATGACGTCGAGCTTATAGATCTTGTTGAACTCTTCGGCCTCGGTGACGGCCGTGCCGGTCATGCCGGCGAGCTTCGCGTACTTGCGGAAGTAGTTCTGGAAGGTCACCGTGGCGAGCGTCTGGTTCTCGCGCTCGATCTTGACCTTCTCCTTCGCCTCGACCGCCTGGTGCAGCCCATCGCTCCAGCGGCGTCCGGGCATCAGACGGCCCGTGAACTCGTCGACGATGACGATGGCGCCGTCCTTGATCATGTAGTCGACGTCGCGGCGGAAGAGCGTGTGCGCGCGCAGGCCCTGATTCACGTGATGGAGCAGCGGCATGTTCGCCGGGTCGTACAGGCCGCCCGAGTTGGGCGCGAGCCGGTGGGCGAGCAGGCTCTCGGCCTTGGCCATGCCGCTCTCGGTGAGTTGCACGGTCTTGTGCTTCTCGTCCCTGACGAAGTCGCCGCTGGCCTCGACGGCCTCGCGATCCTCGGCCTTGACGTTGCCCTGGACGGTCTTGCCGGGCGTCAGCTTCGGGATGATGCGGTCGACTTCGTAATAGAGGTCCGTCGATTCCTCGGCCGGGCCCGAGATGATCAGCGGTGTGCGCGCCTCGTCGATGAGGATGCTGTCGACCTCGTCGACGATGGCGAAGTGGTGCCCTCGCTGGACGTACTGCGAGAGGTCGAACTTCATGTTGTCGCGCAGGTAGTCGAAGCCGAACTCGTTGTTCGTGCCGTACGTGATGTCGGCGCCGTAGGCGACCTGGCGCTCGACGTCGGTCATGTCGTGCTGGATGACGCCGACGGTCATGCCGAGGAAGCGATAGACGCGGCCCATCCACTCCGAGTCGCGGCGGGCCAGGTAGTCGTTGACGGTGACGATGTGGACGCCGTTGCCCCCGAGTGCGTTGAGATAGGCGGGCAGGGTGGCGACGAGCGTCTTGCCTTCGCCGGTCTTCATCTCCGAGATGAAGCCGCGGTGCAGCGCCATGCCGCCGATCATCTGCACGTCGTAGTGCCGCATGCCGGTGACGCGGCGGCTGGCCTCGCGCACCACGGCGAAGGCCTCTGGGAGCAGGTCGTCGATCGTCTCGCCCGCGGCGAGCCGGCCGCGGAACTCAGCCGTTTTGGCCTTGAGCTGCTCGTCGCGGAGCGCCTCCAGGGCGGGTTCGAAGTCGTTGATGCCGGCGACGGCCGGCCGCAGCTTCTTCAGCTCGCGCTCGTTCTGCGTGCCGAAGACTTTCGCGAGGACGGTGTTGATCATGAGGGGACAGCTCCCCGGCCGGGTGCGCCCAGCCGGGAGTATCCAGTGATTCTATCTCATTGAAAAATGTAAGTTGTAAATCGTAAATTGCATTGATTATTGGGGCATTGTGCCATTGCCTGCAGCGTCCTTTTGCGTAGCGACAGCCAATGCGCAATGCCCCAATGGACAATGCAATTTACAACCTACAATTTACGATTCTCAATTGACCGGGCGCCCGAACGAGCGTTAGCGAGTGAGGAACCGCAGGGGATTGATGGCCTGGCCGTTGAGCAGGACTTCGTAGTGGAGGTGCGGGCTGGTGGAGCGGCCGGTGGAGCCGACGTAGCCGATGACCTCGCCGCGGCGGACGAACTGGCCGCGCGCAACCGCGAGGCGCGAGAGGTGGCCGTAGCGGGTCGACAGGCCGAAGCGGTGGCCGACCAGCACCATGTTGCCGTAGTTGCCCGACCAGCCCGATTCGCTGATGGTGCCGTCGGCGGTGGCGCGCACGGGCTTGCCTTTGTCGGCGGAGATGTCGAGGCCGGCGTGGTAGTCGCGCCCCCCGGTGAACGGGTCGACGCGGCCGCCGAAGCTGGACGTCAGCCAGCCTGTCGTCGGCCAGATGGACGGCGTCGCGTTGGCCAGGAGCTGCTGGCGCTCGACCGCCGAACGCACGCTGGAAACCTGCGCATCGATGACGTTCAGCACGCCGCGCAGGACGCCGATGGTGTTCTCGGGCGCCGCGGCGCTGCCGCCGCCCATGGCGCGCTCGCGGACGTTCTTGGGAAGATTCTGAATCGCGCGGCGCGTTGCGGGGTCGAGATTGGCGTCGTTCCCGAGCTGGTCCACAGCCGTCTGGAGCGCGGCAATCTGTCCCGCCAGCTCGCCGGTGGCGAGGCGGTAGCTTTCGTTCTCGACGCGCACTTCCTCGTTCGCGTGCCGCAGGGCGGCGAGCTCCGCGCCAGCCGACCAGCGGGCGCCCAGGCCCACGAGGACGGGCACGGCCATCAGCGCCAGCGCGCCCAGCACGAGCGGCTTGAGCGGCAGCGTGAACCGGCGAACCACGCCGGATTCGCGGTTGGCGACGAGGATCGTGTAACGGGTAAGGCGCATCAGTATTGATATTTATTTAAGTCGAACGGCCGTGCACGAAACGTTAGCTTCGGTCTGGCTGTCTATGTTCGTCCGCCGGGGAGCGGTCCGTCGCTGAAGAGATGCTGAAGGGTAGCATGGGCAGCCGTTCTGGCCAAGCGCCAGCTCAGCCGTAGACCTGCCGCGCCAGGGCGCCTTGAAGCCACGAAACGAGCGGACGATAGCGCCGGCCTCGACGCTGACGTCGACCTCGTCACCCGCGGCGACTTTCGCTTCGACGACGACCGCGCGCGGGATGCGCAGGCCCAGATACATCGTCTCTGCCCGCATCTCACCTCCTTCACTGCAGCATCCGGAACTGCAGGGCCTCGGCGACGTGGTCCCAGCGCACGGCGTCCTCCCCGGCGAGGTCGGCAATCGTGCGCGCGACCTTGCGGACGCGGTTGACGCCGCGCGCGCTGAGCCCCAGCTTCGTGCCCGCTTTTTCCAGCAGCTGCCAGCTGCCGGCGTCCAGCGCGCAGGCCTCCACGAGCCGCGGGCCGTCGAGCCGCGCGTTGAGCATGCCGCGCCGGCGCTGACGCTCGCGCGCCGCCAGCACGCGCGCCCGCACCGCGGCGCTCGGCTCTGCGCCCGCCGTGCCGCCAAGCGCAGAAATCGGGAGCGCCGCGACATCCACCGCAAGATCGATCCGATCGCGCAGCGGGCCCGACAGCTTGCCCGCGTATCCAGCCTTCATCGGCGGCGTGCACATGCACCGGCCCGTGCCGTCGCCGTGAAAGCCGCACGGACAGGGATTCATCGCCGCGACCAGCGCAAAGCGAGCGGGGAAACGCACCGCCCGCGCCGCGCGCGCAATCGACACCGCCCCCTCCTCGAGCGGCTGGCGCAGCACCTCGAGCGCGCGCCGCGAAAACTCCGGCAGCTCGTCGAGGAACAGCACACCTTCGTGCGCGAGCGAGATTTCGCCCGGCCGCGGATTCGATCCGCCGCCCACCAGCGCCGCGTCCGAAATGGTGTGATGCGGCGCGCGGAACGGCGGCACGCGCACCAGGCTCGCGCCCGGCGGCAGCACTCCCGCCACCGAGTGAATCGCCGTCACCTCCATCGCCGCCTCATCGTCCAGCGGCGGCAGGATGCCGGGCAGCCGCCGCGCCATCATCGTCTTGCCCGCGCCGGGCGGACCCGACAGCAGCAGATGATGCGCACCGGCCGCGGCGATTTCGAGCGCGCGGCGCGCCAGCGCCTGGCCGCGCACGTCGGCAAGATCAGGCGCGGGTGTTTCCGGCAGCGCGCGCGACGGGCCGACCGCCGCCGGCTCGGCGTGCCCGTCGATGATCGCGGCCGCCTCCACGAGATTGCCGGCGGGGAAGAGGCCGACGCCGCCTACGACCGCGGCCTCGGGCGCGTTGGCCGACGGCAGCATCAGTGATCGCACGTCGGACTTGCGCGCGTGCACGGCCACCGGCAGCACGCCGCGGGCGGGCAGGATGGCGCCGTTCAGCCCCAGCTCGCCGATGAACAGCCAGTCTTCGAAACGCGTGCGCTGCACGAAGCCGCTCGCGGCCAGGATGCCGATCGCGATCGGCAGGTCGAACGCCGCGCCCGCCTTCCTCAGGTCGGCCGGCGAGAGGCTGATGATCACCTTGTGCCGCGGAAACTGAAAGCCGCAGTTGCGGATGGCCACGCGCACGCGGTCGCGGCTCTCGCGGACGCTCGCGTCGGGCAGGCCGACAATGGCGAAGTGCGGCATGCCGACATCGACGACTTCGACCTCGACGTCGACACGGATAGCCTCGATGCCGACGATGGTGGCGGTGCGCAGGCGGGCGAGCATGCGCCCCCGCATTGCAAGTCAGGGGCGCACGAAACGTCTAGGACTTAGGGAAAAAGAGCGGAGAAACTGCGACTCCGCTCCTATCGATGGATCGTCAGACTTGCGCCGGCGCGGATCGTGTTGGAGCGCAGCCGGTTCCAGCGCTTGATGTCGGAGACGGTCACCGAGTGTCGCGAGGCGATCGACGACAGGGTGTCGCCCTTCCTGACGCGGTAGGTGATCTTCGACGGCGCGCTGGTGTTGCGCGAGGCGCGCTGCACGGTGCTCTGCGCGCGCGAGGCGGCCGACGAGTTGGCCGCCAGCGCGACGGCCGGCTTGCGCGGGATGATCAGGCTCTGGCCGGCCCGGAGTTTCGCGTTGGCGCGGAGGCCGTTGGCCACCGCGACGTCGGTGCGCGCCACGCCGTGCTTCCGGGCGATGCTGGCCAGCGTCTCGTTCCTGGCGACGGTGTGGCGCCTGAAGGCGGCCAGCTCGCTCGGGTCCACCTCCGCGAGCCGCGCCACGAGCGCCGGCCCCCGCCCCGATGGCACCTTCAGCTCGTATCCCGGATAGTCCGCCGGCGTCGTCCATCGCCGCAGCTCGGGATTGAGCTCCTCAATCTGGTCGAGCGATACGTCTGCCCACTCGGCCACGCGGCGCAGGTCGACGGCGCCCGCCACCTTGACCTTGTCGTACTCGAGCGGCGGCAGCGGAGTGAGCTCGAAGCCGTACTGCACCGGGTTCCTCGCGATGACCATGGCGGCCATGATCATCGGCACGTACTCGCGCGTTTCGCGCGGCAGCCAGCCCGGGCCGTTCGACAGCCCCCAGAAGTCGTTGATGCCCGAGCTGCGCATGGCGCGCTGCACGCGGCCCTGGCCGCCGTTGTAGGAGGCGAGCGCGAGCGCCCAGTCGCCATCGAAGATCTTGTGCAGCATCTTCAGGTAGCGCGCGGCGGCGACCGTGGACTTCTCGGGATCCGAGCGCTCGTCGATGAACCAGTCGTAGCGCAGGCCGAAATCGCGCGCCGTGGGCGCCATGAACTGCCATACGCCCTGCGCCGACACGCGCGACTTTGCCGACGGCTTGAACGCGCTCTCGATCAGCGGCACGTACGCCAGCTCGAGCGGCACGCCTTCCTCGCGGAACACGCGCTCGATCATCGGCAGGTAGCGGCCGGCGCGCGTAAGGCCGTCGGTGAGGAACGGGCGCAGCGAGCCCTGGAACGCCTCAACGTAGGACAGCACGCGCGAGTTGAGGGCAATCGGGAACGTGCCCCACGAGGCGAGATCCGCCTCGACGGCCTCGCGCGTGCGCTCGGACGCCTCGGGCGGCGCAAATGTGGAATTGGCGAGCAGCGCGTCGATGACGGCCGCGTCGGCCCGCTTCTCGGTGAAGCCGTCGCCCTGCCGCAGCGCGATGACCTCGAGCGCGTTGACGCGGTCGACGAGGCGATCGAAGTGCTGGCGCAGCCGCGGCTCGGTGCGCGCGCCGTACGGCGACTCGAGCAGCAGCTCGATGGCGCGGTCGAAGGCCTGGCGCGCCTGCTCCAGATGGCCGGCGTCGAGGTGCGTCCGCCCTTCGGCGAACTGGCGCTCCGAGTCGGTGATCAGGATGTCGATGGGATCGGCCGGTACGGCCGGCTGCGGCTGAGCCGCAGCGGGGGCCTGAACAGCCGGAGTTGGGGAAGGCGGCGCGACCACCGGGCGGACACCGCCGCAGGAGGCCGTACAGACGCCAAGCAGCATCAGCGTTGGTAGTGACTGTCTCATGAGCTTTGCCAACGCTTTCTGCTGGGATAGAAAGCGAACCACACCTTAGCACCGGACGGTGATCAGGTCAACCGTAAGGCCAATTAACGCTTGAGGTTGC
>DATKDT010000131.1:0-3771 GCA_035512575.1 Vicinamibacterales bacterium
GCGCCGAACTCGGCGTGCGCGCGCCGCAGCGCTTCGCCACGCGGCACGCCTCCGGCCGCGATGTGGTCGGCGCGCTGGGCGATGTGCGTGCGCAGCTCGTCGCCGATCCTGCCCTCGCCGCGGCGCCGCCGCCGCAGGAACGTCGGCATCACGCCTCCTTCGCTTTCAGCGCGGCAGCCATGACGGCGACCATGCGGTTCCAGTCGCTCGTGGCCTCACGCAGCCGCCTGCGGCCGGTCACCGTGATCCGATAGAAGCGCGCCCGGCGGTTGTTGTCGGAGACGCCCCACGAGGCATCGACGAGCCCCTGCCGCTCGAGGCGGTACAAGGCGGGGTAGAGCGCGCCCTGCTCGACAGCCAGCGCGCCGCCGGTGATCTGCTGCACGCGCAGCAGCACGCCATAACCATGCTGCTCGCCGAGCGACAGGGCCTTGAGAATGAGGAGGTCGAGGGTGCCGGGCAGGATCCCGGAAGGTTCGGAGGCCATGCGCTCTCCCAAGCTGATTAGGAGGAACCCTACGCGGGTTATCCTAATCAGTCAAGGAGCGAGTCTTGGAGGACGCTTCGCCTTTATACGATCCGACTCAAGCCGTTCCGGAACGGCTGAAGAAACTGCAACGCGAAGCAGAAACTGCGCGCGCCGCTACAGACTCCGCAGCACGTCGACCGGATCGACGCGCGAGGCGCGCCTGGCCGGCAGCACGCACGCGGCGAGGACGACCCCCGCAAGCAGGACGGGCACGCCGGCGAGCATCAGCGCATCGGGGCCGGGAACGGGAATCACGAGGTTCGACACCGCCGGCATGGCCAGTCGCGCGAGGACGAAACCGGCAATCGATCCGGCCGTCAACACGACGAGCGCCTCGCCCAGTACCAGCCGCACGATGTCGGCCCGGCCGGCGCCCAGCGCCGCCCGAATCCCGATCTCGCGCAGCCGCTGCGCCATCGAGTACGCCACCACGCCGTACAGCCCAATGCAGGCGAGGATGAGCCCGACGAGGCTGCAGGCCGTGAGAATGGCGGCCGCCAGCCGCCGCGGATACAGTATTTCGCCCACCGCCTGCTCCATCGTGCGCACGCGCGTGATGGAGGCGCCGAGATCCGCTCCTTCGACGGCCGTTCTGATCGCGTCAATCGCCGCCGTCTGATTCGACCCGGGGCGCGCGAGGACGAGCGAGGCGCTCATCCGCCATTGCTGCGCGAGCGGCAGATAGATGAACGGGTTGTCGCCGAGATCCTGGAGCACCGGCGCGACATCGTTGACGACGCCGACGATCTCCAGCCACTGGGTGCGCTCCTGGGCGCTGTTGTCGAACGCGAGAAAGCGTCCCACCGCATTGCCGTCGGACCACAGCAACTGCGCGAGCTTCGCGCTGACGATCGCGACTTTCGGCGAGGTCATGGTGTCGCGCTCGTCGAAGGCGCGGCCGCTCAGCACGCGGATGCCCATGACGTCGAAGTAACCGGGCGAGACGAACGCGCGGTCCGACGCCCGCTTGTGGCCGACCCGGCCGTCCTGCGTCAGCACGGTGAAGGCGCGCCAGGAGTTGTAGTTGGTCGGCAGTGACGTGGACAGCGCCGCGCCGGCCAGTTCCGGCATCGTCGCGAAACGCTGCGTGACGTTGCGATAGAAGTTGCGCGTGCGCTCCGCGTGCCGCTCGGCGATCAGGCGCTGATCCGTGGTTGGCGCCATGCCGGGCGGCGGGCCCTTCAGCCAGAACTGCACGACGAGCGATCCGTGTTTGCTGAAGCCGAGGTCCGTCCGCTCGATGCGCAACAGGTCCTTGAGGTAGACGCCGGCGACGAGCAGCAGGACGAGCGACAGGGCCACCTGCGGCACGACGATGCCGTAGCGGAAGCGGAGGCGGGTGCGGCGCGTCACCGCCTGCGCGCCGCCGCCCAGCGCACTGAGCACATCGACGCGCGATGCCTGCAGCGCGGGTCCCGCGCCGACCATCAGGCCGACCACGACGCAGACGCCGGCGGTGAAGAGGAAGATCGGCGTGCTCAGGGCGACGTCGAGCGCGAACTGATTCGGCGTGTAGGCGCGAAACACTTCGAGCAGGGTCCATCCCGTGAACCAGCCGGCGAGGCCGCCGGCGAGGGCGAGCAGCAGGCCTTCAGTGAGCAGCTGACGGGCAATGCGCGGCGCGCCGGCGCCGATCGCCATGCGCACGCCGATCTCGGCGCGCCGCCCGACGCCGCGGGCCATCAGCATTCCAGCGACGTTCGCGGCCGCAATCGCGAGCACCACGGCGATGAGCGCCAGTATCGCCCCGGACATCCTCGCCGAGACGATCTTGCCCATCGGATCGAACGGCATGCGCACGTCCGACGCAGGGAGTACGAGGTGGCGCATCCTCGATTCCCGCGTGTAGGAGCGCGCCAGCTCCTCGTCGTGCGAGGCGACGATGCTGCGGGCCCGTTCCAGTGTCACGCCGGGGCGAAGACGCGCGATTGGATAGGTAGCGTAGGTTGAGCCCCGCGGCGGCGGCCCCGACAGCTGCGCCTGGGTCGCATAGAGGTCGGTCGGCTTCCATGGGTCGCTGATGCCGTTGAAGCCGCGAGGCAGGACGCCGACGATCGTGAGCGCCCTCTCGCCGACGAAGATCTCGCGGCCGACGATGCCCGGGTCGCCGCCGAACCTTCGCATCCACAGACGGTGGCTGACGACGGCGGCGTTGTCAGGGTTGGCGTAGTCGTCATCCTCCAACGTCAGCACGCGCCCGTGCAGCGCGCCGACGCCGAGCACGTCGAAGTAGTTTCCCCGCACGGCCTCTATCGCCGTCGACTCGAATGCGCCATCGACTTCGACAGGCCGTGTCGACGGGAAATGCGCGGTGACGGCCGAAAACGCGCGACCCTCCGCGGCAAGGCGGTCATACATGAGGCCGTACAGCACCCCCGGCGGCCTGCGGGTCGAGGTGCTGTAGGCGTAGATGTAGACGAGCTGCTCGGGCGCGTGCACGGGCAGCGGCCGCAGATACACGGCATAGACGATGGAGAAAATGGCGGTGGTGACGCCGATGCCAAGCGCGAGCACGAGCAGGGCGATCACCGAAAATCCCGGCTGGCGCGCGAGTGTGCGGAGGCCGTACCGGACATCCTGCAGCAGGCTGTCGATGCTGGGCAGGCCGCGGCGGTCCCGGTAGTCCTCTTTGATCGCTTCCACGCTGCCGAATGTGATCGCGGCCTGGCGCCGCGCTTCGGCCTCCGTCAGGCCTGCGCGCACGGCGTCGTCGATGTGCAGTTGGATGTGGCTGTCGATCTCGGCCTGGAGATCGGCTTCGTGCTGCGCGCGAGGCCAGAGCGACGCCGCCAGCCGCCGCAGCCATGCGCGCGCCGCTCTCACGGCCGCTCCTTCGCGCCGCGCATGAAGCGCGCCATGATTGCGGTCGTCCGATCCCAGTCGCCTGCGGCTCGCGACAGCTGGCGCCGGCCGGCGCGCGTCAGCGTGTAGAACTTCGCTTTGCGGTTGTTGTCGGAGAGGCCCCAGGAGGATGCGATGTACCCCTCCTGCTCGAGTTTGAGGAGGGCGGGGTAGAGCGTGCCGTAATTAACGGAGAGGAGATCGCCGCTGGTTTGTTCGATGCGGCGCGCGATGCCGTAGCCGTGGAGCGGCCCCAGGGTGTCGAGCGTCCTGAGCACCATCAGCGCCAGCGTGCCCTGCCAGACTTCCGCGCGACCGGCCATGCTCCCTCCTATGGTTTAGCAAGGGGGAGCATGGCACAGGCCGTATGGGAACGCAATAGGAGCTGGTGCCACGGCGGT
>DATKDT010000132.1:0-33743 GCA_035512575.1 Vicinamibacterales bacterium
GGATGTGGTTCATTTTGGCCCTGTCAGTGGCGTCGATTCCTGAAGCTTCTTCTCCCGCCCGTCCGCTTGCGGGAGAGCGTGTGGCCATCGCGGGCAAGCTCGCGCTGCTGTCGCGCCGCGACGCGCGCGCGCTCGTCGAGCGGCTCGGCGGCCGCGTGCTCGACACCACCGGCGACGGCGCCACCCTCGTCGTCGGCGATTTTCCGCCGGAGCTCGCCAGCAACGGCGAGGGCATCCGCTGCATGTCGGAAGGGGAGCTGTGCGAGGCCGCCGGCCTGCCGGCGACCGACGCGCTGCGCGCGCAGTTCAAGACGTCGCGCGACATCCGCGCGATGTATCCCGGCATCCGCGACGAGCATCTGCGCTTCTTCGAGAAGTGGGGACTCGTGCGCCCCGTCGCGGGCCGCTTCTACGGCTTCAGCGATCTGCACCTGATCCGTCAGGCGGCCGCGGAGCTCGACGCCGGCACGCCGCTGCAGACGGTCGTGCGGTCGCTCACGTCGCGGCGCGAAGGGCAGCTGCAGCTCGACTTCCAGACGCCGCGCGGGCGCGACGGCGCCACCCATCAGGCGCGCGTCGTCACGCTCGCGCGCAAGGCCGAGCCGCCGCCCGCGCTGTTTCCCGTGCCGCCCGCGCCGCAGGCCAGCGACGAGGCGCTCGCCGGCCGCTACTTCATGGAGGGCGCGCGCCTGGACGACGGCACCGACGAGAATCAGGACGCGGCGATTGCCGCCTACCGCCGCGCGCTCATCGTCGATCCCGAGCTCGTGCCCGCGCTGGTCAACCTCGCGAACATCCACTACGCGCGCGACTTGCACATCGAGGCGATGGCGCTCTACGAGCGCGCCCTCGCGCTCGAGCCCGACTGCTTCGAGGCGCACTTCAACCTCGGCAACGTGCACCACGACCTCTCCCGCTTCGACGACGCGCTTGCCGCCTATCGCGAAGCCGTGTCGCTCAACCCCGGCTATCCCGAGGCGCATTTCTATCTGGCCGTGACGCTGGAAAAAATGGGCCGCTCGCCGGAAGCCAGACCGCACTGGCGTCTGTACAGAGAGCTCGCGCCGGAAGGGGAATGGGCGGAGCTCGCGAAGGAGTTTGAGTAAATTTTCAGTAACTGGGTTTCCGCGCTACTCGTTTGAGCTTGAAGTACTGACATTCCGGACACCACGACTCCGGATTGAAGCCTTCCTTGCCGGCGTAGGGGAGGACGTCGCGGTGCGTGCAGAACTCGCCGTCTTCGGGATCGCAGCGCCAGCGGCACGAGCGGAAGCGCGCCCAGGCGGGCGTGAGGCGGTTCGGGTCGGGACCGGGGGCGCCTGGCGTCTGCGGCTCGAGGTGTCCGGCCTTGGCGGCCGGCGCCTGCGCATCCGGCGCCTCAGGTTCCGAACCCGTCGAACCGGTCGAACCTTCGAGCCCCGGTTCCTTCCGGTCGTCGGTCATTGCAGTTCGAGGCCGAACGCGCGCTCGATCGCGGCAAGCGACCGGCGCTCTTCCGGTGCCACCAGTGTCAGCGCGCGGCCTTCGGCTTCGGCGCGGCCGGTGCGGCCGACGCGGTGCACGTAGGTGTCGAGCGACGTCGGCACCTCGAAGTTGACGACCCACGTGATGCCGTCGACGTCGAGCCCGCGCGCCGCCACGTCGGTGGCCACCACCACGCGGTAGCGCCCCGACTTGAAGCCTTCGATCGCCTTCTGCCGGTCTTCCTGCGTGCGATCCGCGTGCAGCGCCGCCGCCTTGAGACCCGACTGCGCGAGCCGGCGCGCCAGGCGATCGGCGCCGATCTTCGTGCGCGCGAACACCAGCACGGGCCCGTGCGATTCCTTCCTCAGGAACTTCGTCAGGTAGTCGACTTTCTCGGAAGACGGCACGATGTGCGCGACGTGCGTGATCGTCTTCGGCGATCCGCTCGGCCCCACCTGCACGTAGTGCGCGTGCGGCGCCAGCTCGTGCGCGAACTTCATCACCTCGTCGGGCAGCGTCGCCGAGAACAGCATCGTCTGCAGCCCGGTCTTCGGCAGCTTGTCGGCGATGCGGCGCACGTCGGGCCAGAAGCCCATGTCCATCATGCGGTCCGCCTCGTCGAGCACGAACGCCTCGACCCGGTCGAACTTCGGCGCGTCGCCGCGCATGTGATCGAGCAGCCGTCCCGGCGTGGCGACGACGATGTCGACGCCGGCGCGGAGGGCGATGTCCTGCGGGCTCATGTGCACGCCGCCGTAGATGGGCGCGCTCGACAGGCCCGTGTAATACGCGAAGCCCTGAATCTCGTCGTCGATCTGGACGGCGAGCTCGCGCGTGGGCGCGAGGATCAGCACGCGGGTGTAGCCGCGCGGGCCCGTGGTGCCGTCGGCGGCGTCGGACGCGAGCAGGCGGTGGAGCAGCGGCAGCACGAAGGCGGCCGTCTTGCCGGTGCCGGTCTGCGCGCAGCCGATGACGTCTTCGCCCGCGATGCCGAACGGGATGACGGCGCTCTGGATCGGCGTCGTCCGCTCGAACCCGCGCTCTTCGAGCGCGTGGCGGAGCGTGGCGTGAATCGGAAGCGCGGCGAATTCCATCGGAGCGACATCGTGCGGCGAGGATTCGCGCGCGGGGGTTGGATGCTGCTGCTGCGGCTGCGAAGCGGCACGATGCGGCGAGCCCGGGCCTTGCTCCGCGCCGCGTCGACGTCCTCGTCGCGGCCGTGAGTGCTGCACTGTATCTGAATTCAAATCAATCGCAGGCTTACCGGGCTCGGAAGGTGATGATGCCTCGGACCGGATCGTAGGGCGAGACGCCCACGGTCACACGGTCGCCGGGCACGACCTTGATGCGAAAACGGCGCATGCGGCCGCTCAACTGGGCCAGCACTTCGTGGCCCGATTCCACCTGGACGCGGTACAAGCCGCCGCTGTGAACGGCAACGACCGTGCCCTGAACATCAATTAAATCGTCCTTGCTCAAGCTTTGGTAACGCCTTCCCTTTCTTCTTCAGCCAATTATTGTGCCACAGAACCCTCCTCTGGGGGGCTGTAGGGCTGCAGAGCAATCACGCCATCCCTAACCTTTGCAGCAAGTTCCACGTAATTGTCACCTTCGAGCCGCACGGGCTTGCCGAAGGTGATGCGCACCGGTCCGCGCGTGGGCCAGCTGGCACGCAGGCTCAGCACTTTGTCGAGCCCCTCGATCCGCACGGGCACCACCGGCACGCCGAGCTTCGAGCCGATCAGGCCGATGCCGGGCCGGAAGACGTTGATCTCGCCGGAGTCGGTGCGCTTGCCCTCGGGAAAGATGAGCAGCGAGCGTTTCTGGTCGAACAGCCGGCCGATGTAGCGGATCGTCTGGCGCGCCCCGGCCTCGTACTGCGGGATGGGGAAGGCGTTGTAGAAGATCGTCGCGCCGAGGTAGCTGGCGGTGTTGCGCACGCGGGCACCGAGCGGATGGTCATCGGGGAAGAAGTGCGCCTTGAACCATTCCTTCGCCATGGCGGGCGACACGCGGTATCGCCAGCGCGGGGGCAGCGCATGCAGCACCGCCGGCGTGTCCATGTGGCTCTGGTGGTTGGGCGCGAAGATCACCGGGTGATCGAGGCCCTCGAGGTTCTCGAGGCCTTCGATGGTCATGCGCATCCAGGGGCGCGAGGCCAGCGACACCCAGGTCTGCAGGCTCGCGCGGCGAATCGCGCGGATCGGCCACGACTGGTTCCAGTCGGGGAAGGGGATATCCGGCACGCGAACGGCCCTGGGTTCCACGGGTTCGGTTCCGCGTTCGACGCGTTCGACGAGGTTCGCGAGCTGGCCGACGGTTTCGGCCGCGGCGAATTCGCCCTCGTCAATCGACGTGTCGAAGACGTCTTCCACGCGCGCGAGCAGCTGCATGCGGTCGAGCGAGCCGAGACCCAGCTCGTCGAAGCGCGTGTCGCGCGTCACGGGCCGCCCGCCAATCGCGGCCGTCACGATGTCTTCGACCGACTGGCCGGGCGGCGCGGACGGCGGCGCCACTGCGCCGCCCTGGGCCCATCGCTGAACTTCCCGGCGCTTCAGTTTTCGCGTGCCTTCGGTGCGCGGCAGCGCGTCGCCCGGCCACACGCTCCAGCTCCAGACGCGCTGCGGCTCCTCGAGCGCGGCGTTCGCGCCGCGCACGATGGCCTCCGCGTCCGCGCCGCTCTCGAGCACGAGCACGGCGTGCACGCGCTCTTCGCCGCCTGCTGTGAGCCCCACCACCGCCGAGTCGCGCACGCCGCGTTGCGCGTTCACCGCCCGCTCCACATCGTCCGGAAAGACGTTGAGCCCCTGGGCCGTGACGATCATTTCCTTCTTGCGGCCTTTGATCGTCAGCCGGCCTTCCGCGTCGAGTTCGCCGACGTCGCCGGTGTGGAACCATCCGTCGGTGTCGAAAGGCGTCTCGGCCGGCGCGTTGCCTGCCCCGAGCGAAGTCGAGGGGTAGTACCCGCTCGTGACGTTCGGCCCGCGCACCAGAATCTCGCCGTCGCCGGCGATCTTGATGTCGACGCCGCTGATGGCCGTGCCCACCGATCCCGGCGCGCCCTTCTTGAACGGATGGTTCAGCGTGACGATGGGCGCCGTTTCGGTGAGGCCGTAGCCCTGGATGACGAGAAACCCGCGTTCGCGCCAGAACTGCTCGAGCTCGGGCGCGAGCGGCGCGCCGCCGACGAGAATCGCGACGAACTTCCAGCCGAACATGCGATGCACGTCGCGATGGATCCAGAGCCGCCGAAAAACGGGGACAGACCCCATTTTTTCGCGATTCGTAAAAATGGGGTCTGTCCCCATTTTTCGCTCGACGTGATCGCGCAGCAGGTCGAGCACCTTCGGCACGCACACCAGCACCGACACGCGGCGCGATTTGATCTGCCGCACGATCTCCTGCGGGCTGTAGCCGTTCGAGAACACCACCGTGCCGGTCACCATCGGCGGCACGAACGTGGCGAGCGACTGGCCGAACATGTGGCTGAGCGGCAGCAGGTTCAGGAACCGGATCGGCCGGAGCGGCCACAGGTACTTCCGATACGTCGCGATCTCGTCTTCGATGGGATGGATGTTCGCGAGGATGTTCGCGTCAGTCAGCGTGACGCCTTTCGGGTCAGCCGTGGCTCCGGAAGTGAAGATGACCTCCGCAAGCGAACCGGCCTTACTGGCTTCACTCTCTTCACCCCCTTCACTTCCCTTACCCTCGAAGAGCTGCGCATCGTCCATCCGCCAGATCGCGAAGCCGGCGGCGTTGCGGGGTTTGACCTCGGCGCCCACGAGCATGACTCTGGCCTGGACGATGTCGCGGATGCGGTGGGCCTGGTCGGCTGACGCGCGGTAGTCGACGGGCACCGCGACCACGCCCGCGAGCCGGGCGCCCCAGAGCGCGGCCACCCATTCGCCGCGGTTCTCGCCCCAGAGCACGATTTTGTCGCCGCGGGCAAAGCCGGCCGCCTTCAGCCGCCCCGCGAACGCGCGCGAGCCGTCGGCAACCTCGCCGTACGTCCACGTCCGCGTGCGGAAGCCGTTGTCGTGGAGGATGAAGGTCCGGCCGCGGGCCCGCGCCGCGTCGACATAGTCGCGGAAGAATCCGGCGAGCGTGTCGCGGCGCATCGGGCTTTATCATAGAGGCTCTCGTGACGATCAAGCCCCACGCCCTGACTGTGTCGGCCTCCGCCGCCCTGTACGACAGCATGCTGCAGCGGGCGCTGCAGCAGTTCTTCTCGCGTGCGGCGCTGGCCACCGAAGTCGTGCCCGGCCAGGCGGGCGAGGCGGCCATGGCCATCGAGCCCACCGGCGACGCCCTCACCATCGTCGTCAAGTGGTTCGAGTTCCGGCACACGCTGCGCGTCGCGCCCGACCGCCCGTTCACGCCCGACGAGGTGCGCTTCGCGCGTGCCATCGTCTCGGTGCTCGATGCGCGGTACCGCGCCATGTTCGACCCCGCGCTGATGGCCGAGCGGCTGGATCTGTTCCGCGGCGCGATCGAAGACCGCTACGTCGGCGCCTTCCTGGACGACGTGCCGTACACGATCGAGCGTGTCGGCCGCGCCGACGTGATTGCGACGGCCATCGAAGTGCTGCGCGTGGCGGCGCTGTCGCAGTACGAGAACCGGGAGATCTCCTCGGGCGTCCTGCTGGTTGACAGCTCGGCCGACCCGGCGCGGGGCGCGCGCCCGATGACGCCGATGCTCGACTATGCCGAAGGCCTGACCGCGGTGAAGGCCTTCTACCGCCTGTCGGACGGCCTGCGCACGGCCTTTCTCGTGAGCCGTGAAGGCAAGGTGCTCGACATCGTGGAAGTGGCCGAATGGGACAAGCGCGCCGACGTCCCGGGCAGGCTCGTGGCCCCGGTCGCCGCGCCCTACCAGGCGCACGCGCGGGCCACGGCCGGCAACCATCACATCTGCATCATCCTCACGCCCTCGCACGAGATTCGCGTGTTCGCCGAGGGCACGCACGTCCTCACGTTCCGCCACGCCAGCTGGCACCTGCTCGACGTCGCCGCGAAGTTCGAGATGTGGACGCGCGCGGTCGGCAACGACGCGCTGGCCCATCTCATTTTCCAGACCGCGCTCGACCTCGCCGACAGCCGTCAGGGCGCGCTGTTCGTCGTGCTGCGCGATCGGCGCGACGGGCTCGACCGCCTGGTGGCGCCGGCCGATCGGCTCGATCTGCCGCACGACCACGAGCCGACCGACGGCGCGATCGACCGCCGCGACCTGCTGCACTTCGCGGCCGGCCGCGTCGCCACCGAGCTGTCGCCCGACGTCTTTCGCGCGCTGTCGACTATGGACGGCGCCATCGTCACCGATGCGGCCGGCACGCTGCTGGCCGCCGGCGCGATCCTGCTGCACTCGGGTCCGGCGTCGGTGGAAATCGAAGGCGCGCGCACGGCGGCCGCGTTCGGCGCGGCGCAGTACGGCCCGATTCTCAAGGTCAGCGAAGACGGGCAGATGACCTGTTTCGATCAGGGCCGCCGCTGGGAGATTTGACCTCGCCGCCTGCTTCGCCATTGAATAGTAGGTTCCACACACCAGCATGCGCATTTTTCTGACAGGCGGTTCGGGATACATCGGGTCGGCGGTGCTCGACGCGCTCACGCGCGCGGGCCATCACGTGACGGCGGTCGTCCGCAACGGCGAGAAGGCCGCGGCGGTCGACAAGCGCGGCGGCCATCCGCTCACCGCGGATCTGTTCGAGCCCGAAAGCTACGCCGCCACGGCGGCGTCGGCCGAGGCCTGGATTCACACGGCGATCGACATGTCGGCGCGCGGCCCGGAGCTCGACACGCTCACCGTGGATACGCTGCTGACGGCGGCGCGCTCGGCCGGCGGCGGCCTGTTCATCTACACGTCGGGCGTCTGGGTGCTCGGCGAAACGCCCGAGCCGGCCACCGAGAAGACGAAGGTCAACCCCATTCCGCATTCGGCCTGGCGCGCGCCGATCGAGAAGGCCGTGATCAAGGCCGCCTCGGGCGCCATTCGCACGGCCGTCGTCCGTCCCGGCATCGTCTACGGCGGCGGGCGCGGCATCGTCGGCGATGTGCTCAAGGACGCCAACAGAGGCCTGGTGCGCGTGATCGGCAGCGGCGAGAACCACTGGCCGCTGGTGTACGATCGCGACCTGGGCGACCTGTATGCGAGACTGATTGCGTCGCCCGATGCCAAGGGCATCTATCACGCCAATGACGAGGGGGACGAGCGCGTCAACGACATCGTCGAGGCCATCCGCGAGGCGGCGCACGTGCGGCCGTCGCTGCGGCACGTGCCGCTGGCCGAGGCGCGCACGAAGATGGGCACCTACGCCGACGCGCTGGCGCTCGATCAGAGAGTGCGCAGCCCTCGGGCGCGCGCCCTTGGCTGGACGCCGTCGCTGCGATCGGTGGCCGGCAACGTCTCGCGCCTCTTCGACGAATACCGCCGCGCGACCGCGGCGGAAAGCACGGCCCGGCGGTAGAATCGCGTACGCCTCCGCCTTCGCGCGAAGCGCTTCGGCGGACAGGTCAGCTCCCCCTGACTGGAGACAGATGATGAAGCCGTTTGTGATCGCTCTCGCCTTCACGGCCCTGGCCGTTCCGGCCGCGGCGCAGCACGAAAATCACGGCGCGCCGCAGGCCGCCGCCCAGCAGGCGCAGGACCCGGCACGCCCGCAGCCGATCCCGCCGCCGGCGAAGATGGACGATTCCCTGCCGCCGGCGCAGGAATTCGTCGCCACCGCGCTCGCGGCCAGTCCGCGCCACAGCGAGTGGGTCGACATTCCGCGCGGCGGCGGCGCGCCCGTCAGGGCGTTCGTCGTCTATCCCGAGAGCAAGAGCAAGACCGGCGTGGTCATGGTCGTTCACGAGAACCGCGGCCTGAACGACTGGGCACGGTCGGTGGCCGACCAGCTCGCGGAAGACGGCTTCATCGCGATTGCGATCGACATGCTGTCGGGCATGGGGCCCAACGGCGGCCACACCGATTCGATTCCGGCCGATCAGGTCGGCCGGGTCCTGAGCGGACTCACCAACGACGAGGCCAACAAGCGCATCGACGCCGTGCGCGAGTACGCCATCCAGATTCCCGCCGCCAACGGGGCCGTGGGCATCGTCGGCTTCTGCTGGGGCGGCAGCCGTGTCTTCAACTACGCGATTCACCAGCCGGCCATCGACGCCGGCGTCGTCTACTACGGAGGGGCGCCGTCCGATCCGGTGCTGCTGGATCGCGTCGTGGCGCCGCTGCTCGGGCTGTTCGGCGAAGACGATGCGCGCGTGAACACGACGGTGAACGCGGCGCTGCCGATCCTCAACAAGGAGAAGAAGCGGCTCGACGCGCAGATGTTCCCCGGCGCCGGCCACGGCTTCCTGCGGCAGCAGTTCGGCCGCGAAGCAAACCTGCGGGCGGCCGAGAGGGCGTGGCCGCTCACGATCCGCTTCTTCAAGGAGCATCTCAAGTAAGCGTGGCGAAGAAAGCGGGTAAGGGGGCAGGTAAGGCGGCTGGTAAGCCAGGTAAGCCGAAGGCGCTGCCACCCGATCGGCCGGTGACGCTGCGGCTGACTGCGCCCGAGTTTCAGCTGGTGTCCTACGCGGCGTCGAAGGCGCGCGCGCGCGGCGTGAATGCGTTCATGCGCGAAGCGGTCGTCGAGGCCGCGCGGCATGCGGCCGGCAAGGAGATGTCGGAAGACATCCTGTCGGGCAAAGGCACCGTGCGGCTGCTGAAGGAATCGCTGGCCGACGCGCGGCGCCGCTAGCGCACGCTGATGCCGGCGCTGATCACCATCAGCCGCTGGCGCGGCCGCTCGGCATCGGGGCCTGTCCCGGTGCCGGCCGCGAGGCCCGGCGAGATCGCATAGAACCGCAGGTCCACCGTGAACGCCAGGTGCGGCGAGCGAAACCATCGCGCCCCGCCGCCGTAGTTGATGGCGCGCACGCGCCGATCCGGCATCGTCTCCAGCTCGGGCCAGGTCTCGAAGCTGGCGGTTCCGATCCCGCCGCTCACGTAGCTCCAACCATTGCGATTGCCGAAGTTGAGCGACACCTGCGGCGCAATCGAGAACAGCCGCGCCTTCTGGTTTGCACCCGCCGGCTCGCCCGCGCCGTCGATCGGCTGCCGGCTCCTGCGCGCGAGCAGCAGCTCGCCGCCGGCGCCGAGCGCGACGTTCCCAAACCGCAGCGGATAGACGTGCGCGCCGATCGAGCCGCCAAGGCCTGGGCCAGGAAGGTCGGCTGCCGTGACGCCGAGCGCGGTGGCCGTGAGGGGGCGCTGCCCGAATTTCGCGAGCACGCCGCGCGCGTCGACAACGAACCCCGAGACGGGGCGGTTGCGAATTACCGGCTCCGCTTCGGCCGGCGGAGCGGGAACGGCGGGAGGCGTCTGCTGGGCGAAGGCGAGTCCGGGCGCGACCGCAAGCAGCAGCGCCGCAGCAAGTGCGCGCATGCTCGACGATTATACTTACGGCCTCGTGACGCTCACTGCACTTGCCGATATCGAAGCCGCCGCGGAGCGCATCCGCGGCGTGGCGCGCCGTACGCCGCTGGTCGATCTCACCGTCGAGATGGCGGACCGTCTGCCCGCCGGCACAGCCGCCTTCCACGTCAAGTGCGAGAACTTCCAGCCGATGGGCGCGTTCAAGATTCGCGGCGCCTACAACATGCTCGCGCGGCTGATGGAAGAGCCGGAGCTGAAGCTCCGGCCTACCGGGGTGATTACGTATTCCTCCGGCAATCACGGGCAGGCGGTGGCGATGGCGGCCGCGCGGCTGGGCGTCGACGCGGTGGTTGTGATGCCCACCACGGCGCCTCCGAACAAGCTTGCCGGCGCGAAGGCGCTTGGCGCCGAAGTGATTCTCGAGGGGACGACGTCGCTCGCGCGCCGTGCGCGGGCAGAGAAGGAAGCGGCCGACCGCGGGCTCGTGATGATGCCGCCGTTCGATCACCCGTGGATCATCGAAGGCCAGGGCACCTGCGCGCTCGAGATCCTCGAGGATCTCCCGCAGGTCACCTGCATCGTCGTGCCGATCGGCGGCGGCGGCCTCGTGGCGGGCGTCGCGGCCGCGGTGAAGCAGCGCCGGCCCGACGTGCGCGTGATGGGCGTGGAGCCCGCGGGCGCCGCGAAGATGACGGCGTCGCTGCGCAAGGGCGAGCCCGTGACACTCGACTCGACCGCGAGCATTGCCGACGGCCTGATGCCCGTGCGGCCGGGCGACCTCACGTTCGCGCACGTGCGCGAGTGGGTGGACGATGTCGTGACGGTCGAGGATGGACAGATTGCGGAAGCCACGCTGTGGCTGCACGACCGCGGGCGGCTCGTGGTGGAGCCGAGCGGCGCCGCGACGGTTGCCGCGGTGCGCGCCGGGCTCGTCACGAACGCAGGAGAATCCGTCGTTGCCATTCTGAGCGGCGGCAACGTGACCCTGGAGCGGCTGGTGGAGCTGCGCGCTACCCTTGGGCCCGCAGCAACCGCTCGAGCTCTGTAAGACCTTCCTCGACGTTCGTAATCCGCCCGTCCAGCTGCATTTCGTAGATCTGCTTCAGCAGGATGCCGACGTGCGGGCCCGGCTTCACGCCGTGCGCGAGCACGTGGCGGCCCAGCACGAACGGCTTCGGCGCGCCATGCTCGACGCCGAGCGCGCGCGCGCGCTCCAGAAACCAGTCCATCGCCGTGCAGTCGAAGGTGCCGGGCACGCGCCCGAGGCAGTCCGCCTTGGCCACGCGCGCCAGCAGCTCGAGATCGACCTTCACCGCGAGCCGGCGGAATGCGCCGTCGCTGACGTTCGGCACCTTGTGAAAGGCGCCCGGCTTGAGATGGTTCGCGACGATGCCGATGACCTGCGCGCGCACGTCGTAGCCGTCGAGCGAATTGACGTTGAGCGTGTCGAGCAGCGCGTGCGTAGGAGCCACGCCCGCGTCCTCGTGGAACGGCGACCGGATCCGCCCGTCGATGAACGCCGTCGTCGCCGGCTTGCCCAGGTCGTGGCACAGCGCGCCGAGCATGACGGTCACCGCCTGCGGCCGATCGAGGTCGCCGATGCGCGCGCGCGCGCGGTCGAGCACCTGCAGCGTGTGCACCCACGCGTCGCCCTCGGGGTGCCATTCGGGCTCCTGCTCGCAGCCGACGAGCGCCTTCAGGCCTGGGAAGAGCGCGTCGACGACGCCGAGTTCCAGGGCGAGCGCCCAGCCGATCGACGGCCGTTCGGCGGCGAGCAGCAGCTTCTCGATCTCGCCCCAGACGCGCTCGGCCGGCAGGTCGTCGAGCGGAATCGACGTGCAGATGCGCTTCGTCTCTTCGTCGAGCGCGAGCTCGAAGCGCGCAGCGAACTGCAGCGCGCGCAGCACGCGCAGGCTGTCGTCGCCGAAAGTCGAGGGGTCGACGACCCGCAGGCGTTTCGCGTCGAGGTCGGCGCGGCCGTTGAAAGGATCGAGATATTCCTCGCTGAGCGGATCGAACGAGATCGCGTTGATGGTGAAGTCGCGCCGCCGCGCCGCTTCCTCGAGCGACAGCGACGGATCGCCGACCACCGTGAAGCCCTTGTGGCCGCGGCCCGTCTTCGATTCGCGGCGCGGCAGCGACACGTCGACGCCGGCGATCTTGTAGACGGTGAAGCTCTCGCCGACGGTGTCGACGCGGCCGAATGCCTCGAGCATGGGCTTCAGGGCGGCGGCGTCGATGCCGAACACTTCGACGTCGACGTCTTTGGATTCGCGTCCGAGCAGCCGGTCGCGCACCCAGCCGCCCACGATCAGGGCGCGGCCGCCCGCGTCCGTCGCGGCGCGGGCAATCGCGTGCGCGAGCTGAAGCGGATCGTTCATGATCACGACCATCACGCCCGCTCCGGCGGCACCTTCGCGGCCGGTTTCCGCCGCCGCGCGTACTTCCTCACCAGCCTGTCGGTGAAGCGGGGCGCGACGACGCCGAGGACGGCGAGGGCGCGGGACGTCGCGTGCGGGTAGACCTCGGGGCGCGGTTTGAGGATGGCGGCGTGAATGGCGGCCGCCACCGTGTCGGCGCTCTGCGTCGGTCCGAGTCCTTCGACGGCCACGCCGTAGTCGCGGCGCATGGCGCTGTGAAACTCCGTCTCGGTGGCGACCGGGAAGACGACCGTGACGTCGATGCCGGTGCCGAGGTACTCGGTGCGCAGTGACTCGGCAAACCCGAGCTGCGCAGCCTTCGTCGCGCCGTACACCGCGGAGCCGGCGATGCCGCGCCGGCCGACGATCGACGAGATGACGATCAGGTGGCCCGAGCCCTGGCGTGTGAACACCCGCATTGCGGCGCGCGCGGCGAGGTACGTGCCGATGAAGTTGACGTCCATCAGCCGGCGCGCGACGTCGGGCGGCGTGTCCTCGAGCGTGCCGTGATAGCCGGCGCCCGCGTTGGCGACCATCACGTCGAGACGGCCGAACGTTTCGACGGCGCGATCGACCAGCGCCTGCACGTCCGCGTCGTTCGTGACGTCGCCCGGCACCGCAATCGCGCGCGCGCCGGCCGCCGTCAGTTCCTCCGCGAGCGCGGCAATCTTCTCGCCCCGCCGCGCCGACAGCGCCACGCTCGCGCCCTCACCGGCAAAGCGCGCGGCGCAGGCCAGGCCGATACCGGCCGATGCGCCGGTAATCGCCACCACGCGCCCTTCGAGCGTCCTGTTCATTCCCAGCGATGATATCGCGGGGTCAGGCCCCAGACTCCAGGCTCCAGGCTCCAGCCGTGAGCCGGTACAATCCTCCCGTGCTCATCGACCTGCTGCGCGATCTCGTGGCCATCGACTCCGTGAATCCCGATCTCGCGCCCGGCGCGAAGGGCGAGGCGGAGATTGCGTCGTACTGCGCGGACTGGATGCGGCGCGAGGGGTTCGACGTCGAGCTGCAGGAGGCCGCGCCCGGGCGTCCCAACGCCGTCGGCGTGCTCGAAGGGCGCGCGCCCGGTCCGACGCTGATGTTCTGCGGCCACGTCGACACCGTCGGCGTCGAGGGCATGGCGGCGCCGTTCACGCCCGACGTGCGCGGTGGACGCCTGTATGGCCGCGGGTCGCAGGACATGAAAGGCGGCGTGGCCGCCATGATGGAGGCCGCGCGCCGCGCGAAGGAGGAGTGGACGGCGGGCCGGCTAATCGTCGCGTGCGTGTGCGACGAGGAATACGCAAGCATCGGCGCGCAGGCGCTGGTGAAAGCGTTCACCGCCGACGCGGCAGTCGTCACAGAGCCGACCGGCCTCGAGGTGGCGGTTACGCACAAGGGCTTCGCGTGGATCGACATCGTGACGCGCGGCCGCGCCGCGCACGGCAGCAGGCCCGCCGACGGCCGCGACGCGATTCTGCGCATGGGCCGCGTGCTCGCGCGGCTCGAGGCGCTCAACGCCGATCTTGCCGGCCGCGCGGCGGATCCGCTCACCGGCCCGCCGTCGCTGCACGCGTCGATCATCGCGGGCGGCCGCGAGTGGAGCTGCTATCCCGACCACTGCGAGCTGAAGGTCGAGCGCCGGACGGTGGACGGTGAAACGGCGGAGCTCGTCATGCAGGAGATCGACGCCATCCTGCGCGGCCTGAAGGCGGCTGACGCCGAGTTCGATGCCGAAGCGCGTCTCGTCGCCGCGCGCTCGCCGTACGCGCTGCCGCCCACGCACGCGCTGCCGGCGATGCTGCTGTCAATCGCGCGCGAGCACGGCGCAGACACACGCGTGGCGGGCATGAGCTTCTGGACGGATGCGGCGATTCTGGGTGAGGCGGGGATTCCGAGCGTGCTGTTCGGGCCGGGCGGCGCGGGCCTGCACAGCGTCGAGGAATATGTGGAGCTTGCGGATGTGGAAGCGTGTGCAGCCGCGCTGCACACGCTTGCGATGCGGTATTGCGGTTAGGACGCCTTGCGGATCGGCGCGATGGCCGGCTGCGTGCCGAGCGAGTGGCGGCGCGGATCGCCGGCGTGCTTCACGCGCGGACGCTCGCCCTTGGTGTCCCAGCCCGGTGAATCGAGCCCGCACGACGTGCAGCGCAGCAGCATCCGCTCGCCCTCGAAGTGCAGCACCGAGTGGTGTCCGTGGAACACGCCGCAGAAGAACTGGCCCAGCCAGGCCACCAGCCGCGCGATGATGCCATCCCGCGCGCCGTTGTGCACGTGGCCCATCGAGAGCCGCTGGGTTTCGTTGATGACCATGACCGTTGCTCGTCCCTTTCCTTTCGTTACCTGGTGTGACGCCGCGATGGGCGCCGAAGTTCAACACCCCCAGGAACTACAAACGACATGCCAGAAGGGCGGGACTTACGAAAACGTACCTAACGGAAGAGGTATAGCGGTCTACACACTGTCCTTCCGGCTGCTCAACGGATGAGGCTCTTTGCAACGAACAGGACGTTCGCAGGACGCTCGCCAAGCCTGCGCATGAAGTAGGGGAACCACTCGCGGCCGAACGGCACGTATACCCGGAAGGGGTATCCGGCCGCCGTCAGCTCTGCCTGCAGATCGCGGCGGATGCCGTAGAGCATCTGGAACTCGAAGCGATTACTCGCGTAGCCGCGGGATTTTCCGTGCGCGCGCGCGGCGTCAATCATCGCCGGATCGTGCGTCGCAATCGCCGGATACGTGCCCTCGTCGAGCAGCAGCCGCGTCAGTTCCAGGAACGTCGCGTCGACGTCCGCCTTGGCCTGATACGCGGCCTCCTTCGGCTCCTTGTACGCGCCCTTCACCAGACGCACGCGCGCGCCCAGCGCATTCAGCCGCCGCACGTCGGCCTCGCTCCGCTTCAGCGCCGACTGGATCACGACGCCGGCATGGCGATAGCCCTGATGCCACAGCGTCTCGAAGATCTCGAGCGTGCGCTCCGTGTAGTCGGAGCTCTCCATGTCGATCCGCACGAAGAAATCCAGCGGCGCGGCGTGATCCAGAATCCGCCGCAGGTTGTCCACCGTCGTCGCGCGATCGACGTCGAGCCCGAGCTGCGTGAGCTTCAGCGAGATGTTGCGGCCCACGCCCGACGCGGCAATCGCGTCGACCACCGCGAGGTATTCGCGCGTGGCCGCGGCGGCCTCGTCGATGCCGGCCACGCTCTCGCCGAGATAGTCGAGCGTCACCTGCATGCCGGCCGCCTCGATGGCGCGCGCGGCGTCGATGGCCTCCTCGACGGTCTCGCCGGCGATGAAGCGTCGCGCGAAGCTGTTGGGCCGGCGCATGCCGTAGCGCGACGCGGCGTGCTTGATCCGGTCGCTGCCGGCGAGCGCGTGGAAGAAGGCCTTGGACGCGGCCGCGAACGTGAATGTCATCAGCGCAGGGTCTTCTGGACGAGCAGGTGTTGGATGGTGCGCGCGTAATAGCGCAGCAGCTGCCGGCTGCGCACGCGCACGCGTCCGCGGCCGTCGAGCGCGAGGATGCCGTGCTCGATCATCGGCTCAAGCCCCTCGTCGAGCGCGCGCGGGCCGGTCATCACCGACAGGTTCGCGCCTTTCGCCTCGAGCTCGCGAATGCGGGCGTCGGCGCACGCCGCCAGCGCCGCGCGCTCCATGCGCGGCCGCATCACGCTGGCGATGATGGCCGACGGCAGCACTTTGTAGAGCCGCCCGATGTCGCCCTGGATGCGATGCGCGAGCCGCACGAGGTCGCGCTTGTTCTCGGGGTCGTACTCCGTGAGCCGGATGGCTTCGCCGAATGACACGAACGCGCGGCTCTGGTAGCCGACCGCCAGGCCCACCATCTCCGCCAGCTCGTGCCGGAACGGCCGCTGCCGCCGCTTCGTGCCCTGCCGCGACAGCGATCGATCCTCGAGCACGAAGTCGTACGAGATGGCCATCGGCATCGCGAGCAGCTTCGATCGATCCGCCTGCAGCGCCGCGTGCAGCAGCCCCATCTTCGACGGCTTCAGCTCGCCGCTGTAGCTGCGGCCGCCTTCCGGATAGAACAGCAGATCGCGCCGCTGCAGCAGCTCGGCGACGTAGGCCTTGAGCGTGACGAGATACGCCGGATCCTTGCTGTTGCGCCGGATCGGAATCGCGCCCGTCACGTGCCGGTTGATGAGGCCGAGCGGCCCGCCGAACAGGTTGATGCCGGCCGCAATCACCGGCGGGCGGATGCCGTTGTCGAGCAGCGCCAGCGCCTCGACGAGATAGTCGAGATGGCTCTTGTGATTCGAGACGTACACGACATGCGCGCGCGACGTGGCGTCGCGGACGCGGTCGAGATGCTCGTCGACGCGCGTGATCTTCCTGAAGATGGGATAGAGCGGATGTTTCAGCGCCTTGTAGAACGGATAGCGCTGCGTCGTCCTCAGCTCGTCCAGGTAGCCGAGCACGCGGGTGTGCACGTCCGCGTCCGACTCGCCGTTCGCGCCCCGGAGGTACCGGGCGACCTCGTCACGCGCCAGAACGGCCGCAGTGATGTCGTCCGTCACAGGGCGCAACTATAGCAGAGCGCCCTCAAACCGCCTTCGCCACCGCGTCCGCGAATTCCGTCGTCGACGCCGTGCCGCCCATGTCCCGCGTGCGCACGTCGCCGTTGATGAGGACGGCCGAGAGCGCGGCGGCCACGCGATCGGCGGCCTCCGTTTCTTCGATGTGCCGCAGCATCATGACGGCCGACAGCAGCAGCGCCGTCGGGTTCGCGCGGTTCTTGTTGGCGATGTCGGGCGCGCTGCCGTGCACGGCCTCGAACACCGCCGCGTGCTCGCCGAAGTTGGCGCCCGGCACCACGCCGAGGCCGCCGACCAGGCCCGCGCACAGATCCGACACGATGTCGCCGTACAGGTTGGGCAGCACGATCACGTCGTACTTCTCGGGCGTCATCACCAGATGCATGCACGCGGCGTCGACGATCTTCTCGTCGTAGGGCACCTCGGGATAGCCGCGCGCCACGTTGCGCACGCTGTCGAGAAACAGCCCGTCGCTGAGCTTCATGATGTTGGCCTTGTGCACCGCGGTGACCTTGCGGCGGCCATGCTTGCGCGCGTACTCGAACGCGAACTTGCCGATGCGCGTCGACGCCGCCTCCGTGATGATCTTCAGGCTTTCGACGACGCCGGGGATGATCTGGTGCTCGAGGCCGGCATACAGGTCCTCGGTGTTCTCGCGGACGATGATCAGGTCGACGCCCTGGAAGCGGCTCTCGACGCCGGGCAGATTGCGGACAGGACGGAGGTTCGCGTACAGGTCGAGCGCCTTGCGCAGGCCGACGTTCACGCTCGTGAATCCGGCGCCGATCGGCGTCGTCACCGGCCCCTTCAGCGCGACAGCGTTGCGGCGCACCGATTCGAGCAGCTCCGCGGGCAGCGTGTCCTTGTGTTTCTCGACGGCCGCGACGCCCGCGTCGTGCCGCTCCCACTCGATCTTCACCCCGGTCGCGTCGAGCACGCGAATGACCGCCGCGGTGACCTCGGGTCCAATTCCGTCGCCCGGAATCAGCGTGATGGTATGGGTTTTACTCACCTGACCCCCGAACCTCCGAACCCCCGAACCCCCGAACGATCCGCACTCAGGATAGGCGCGAGCATCGCGGCAACCGCCTCGACCAGCACGCGATCCTCCTCGCCGAAAGCCGCGGCCTTGTCGCTGTCGATGTCGATCTCGCCGAGCACCTCGCCGTCGATCATGATCGGCGCGACAATCTCCGACTTCGTGTCGACGCTGCACGCCAGATACCGCGGGTCCGCATTCACATCGTCCACGATGATGGTCTGCTTTTCGCTGGCCGCCGCGCCGCAGATGCCGCGGCCGAGCGGAATGCGGGTGTGCGGCGACGGCTTGCCCAGATACGGTCCGAGCACCAGTTCGTTGCCGTCGAGCAGGTAGATCCCGACCCACGAATAGTCAGGACGGTCCTTGAGCGCCGCAACCGCCGCCTGCATCGCCTCGTTGGCGCTGCCGGCCTTCGCGATCGCCTCCTTTGCACGAGCTTCGGTAGACATCATTCGATTATAGGAGAGAGGCCGCCCTGCTCCAGGATCGTCGTCAGCTCGCGCCGCGTGGCGGAGGGCGCTCGTCGCCGGGACGTCACAGGGTGTCGATACGTCGCCCGTGGAACGGTCAGTGGAGACTGACGATGCCGCGCCGTCCAGGCCCGGTGCGTATCAGTGGGCGGAGTTGATGCGGCGAACGTTTGGGCTCGATGTCCTGGCGTGTCCGCGCTGCGGCCGGCACGGGCGCCGCCCGGGCGACTCGACCCTCGACGATCAATCCCGAGACGCTCCTGAATTCGATGCGGCCTGTTGTCAGTCCCGGCTTGACAGTCCCGGGAACGCGCTGATAATCGAGTGGGACAACCCTTGCAGACCGACTCCGGGACCCGCCTCGGCCGATATGAACTCCTCGAAAAGATCGGCGCCGGAGGCATGGGCGAGGTGTTCCGCGCGCGCGATCACGATCTGCACCGCGACGTCCGCAACAACCATGGGTTCGAGGTGCAACCGCCAGTGGTGTGGTTGAGAGTCGAAGTCTCCGTTGACGCGCTGAAAGGCCTCACGCTGCGCGCCCGCGGCGGGTCGGATCCGCGCATCATCATCGACTACTGAGCCACGTGCGACGTGCCGCGTGCGATTCAGCAGCCCGCGCTGCAGCCGGTCTAGCGCGGCGGTTGCGGGCCCCTCGGCCGCCCCGACAGGTGGTGCTCCCCGTGCTCGCACGAGGGGGAACATCCGAGTCGACCTGGTCACCGCAACCCGACTTTCTCCATCAGTTCCAGGAAACGCGGCTCGCTCCTGACGTTGTCGAGCCGCGGCTCGACCTTCAGATACCGGATCGACCCCGATCGCTCCTGATACGACCGTTCCAGCCACGCCAGCGCCTCTTCCTTGGCTCCCAGGCCCGCGTATACCAGCGCAAAGAAGAACGGCGATACAGCTCGCTTCTGGTTCAGCGCGTGCATCTGGTCGAGGATGGCGTGCGCGTCGGCCTTCCGGCCGGCGGCACCGTACAGATTCCCGAGGGCCGCCAGGTAGTTCGGGTTGCCGGGCGAGCGCTTGAGCGCTTCGCGGTACGAAGCCTCCGCCTCATCCACCAGGTGCTTCTGCTGATAGGCCATTCCCCGGATCCAATACGCCACGCGAAAGTTGGGATCCAGCTCGAGGGTCTTCTCCTCCTGCGCGATGGCCTCGTCGTACCGCTTGCCGGCGAGGAGGGCCATCCCCAGATCCGCGTTGATCCGCAGCGACAGCGGATCCAGCTCCCGCGCCTGCTGCATCACCGCGATCGCGTCGTCCGTACGGCCTATCGCCGTCAGACACAGCGCGTACCAGTGGTACGCCGGCACGTATCCGCGGTCGAGCGCAATGGCCCGCTTGAATTCCGCTTCCGCCAGGTCCCACTCCCAATCGTGCAGGGCGAGGTGCGCCAGCGAGTTGTGGGCTTCAGCCAGGCTGTCGTCCAGTTCGAGAGCCTTACGCGCCGCCGGCCGCACCTTCGCTGCGACATCGGCGGCCGAGAGATACCCGTAGTCGTACAACGAAATATAGGCGTCCGCCACGCCGGAGTAGGCGGAGGCGTAAGTCGGGTCGCGCGTGATCGCCTCCTCGAAATAGGCCACGGCCTTCCGGAGATCCTCCAGCCCGCGCTTGTTCCAGAAGTGTCGCCCTCGGAGGTACGCGTCATAGGCCGCCGGATCCACCGGTTGTCGCCGCGCCAACACCTGCTGATGCTCGGGGGCTATCTGCAGACGGACCTCTTCGGCGATCGCCTGGGCCACGTCGCGTTGGAGCCCGAGCACATCCTTCAGATCGCGCTGGTACGACTGCGCCCAGAGATTCGTGTTGGTCGCCGCCAGAACGAGTTGCGTGCTGATGCGAACCTGGTTGCCCTCGCGCAGGACGGTGCCGTCGACGACCGCGTCGACACCAAGGTCGCGCGCCAGATCCGAAGGTACCTTCCCTTCTTCGCGATACCGGGCGACAGAGCCTCGCGCGAGAACCCTGAGGCCCTCGATGCGGGAAAGGTCCGTGACGAGCGCATCGGTGAGGCCCTCGGCGAAGTAATCCTGATCGGGATCGGCCGACAGGTTCTGGAGCGGCATCACCGCGACCGTTCGAATCGCCGGCCGCGCCTCTCTGGCTCGGGACTGGAGCGCCCACCACACGCCCAAACCCGCCGCCGCGGCGACCAGCGCCACGGCGACCAGCGCCGTTCGAGGCCTCCGGGCGGCGAACATCGCCGAACTCGGAGTCCCGGCGGTCAGCGCCGTCAAGGCGGCGGCCAGCTCACGCGCTGACTGGTAGCGCCGCCCGGGTTCCTTCTCGAGGCACCTCAGGACGATGGATTCCAGGCCCGGCGAAAGGTCGCCCCGCAGCGCACGAGGAGTGGTGGGGGGCTTGTGGAGAATGTCTCCCGCCAGCGCAACCGCCGACGTCGCCCCGAACGGACGCGTGCCCGTCGCCAGCTCGTAGAGCACGGCCCCCGCCGCCCAGATATCCGTTCTCTGGTCCACCTGCTCGTTGCGCAGTTGCTCGGGCGACATGTAGGGGAGCGTGCCGGCCACGCCGTCCGATTCCAGGTCGGCTGCGGTCGTCGTCAGGCCTGTGGCCGCCTCGAGCGACCGCGCCAGGCCGAAGTCCAGCATCTTGAGCCGGCCGTCGGGCGTCAGGCGCAGATTGCCCGGCTTGAGGTCTCGATGGATGATGTGCTGCTCGTGTGCCGCAGCCAGCGCCAGCGCCATCTGGGCGCCGAGATCCAGGACGTCGCGCTCGGACGACGCGCCGCCCTGAACCTTCTTGTCGAGGCTGACGCCCGGGACCAGCTCCATGACGAGGTAGTCGGTTCCCTCATCGCTGCCGACATCGTGCACCGTGGAGATGCCGGGATGATTGAGCTTCGAGATCGCCAGCGCTTCGTTGCGGAATCGCTTCCGGGCCACCGGGTCGGCGAGCGTGCCGGGCGGCAGCACCTTGATGGCGACATCGCGCTGCAGACGAGGGTCGTGCGCGCGGTACACAACACCCATCCCGCCAGCTCCGATCTCCTCGATCAGGTGGTACGGCCCCAGCTGCGGCCTCATGGGTGGCTCCTTCGGATGGAATCGCGACGGCGGATTATACATCCGCGCGCGGCATGCCTCGATAAGACCGCGGTGCCCTCTGTCCTCTGCCCTCTAACTTGATAAGATTCCCCCGTGACCCGCCCATCTGTCTCTGTCCTGAAGAATCTTGCGACGCAGCTGCGCATCGACTCCATCCGCTCGACCGCCGCGGCCGGCAGCGGCCATCCGACGACGTGCATGTCGGCGGCGGAGATCGTGGCGACGCTGTTTTTTGGCGAGATGCGGTTCGATCCGAAAGACCCGCAGAACATCGGTGCCGACCGGTTCGTGCTGTCAAAGGGGCATGCCGCGCCGATTCTGTATGCCGCGTGGGCGGCGGCCGGGTTGTTCCCGCGCGAGCAGCTGATGGACCTGCGCAAGATCGAGTCGGATCTGGAAGGTCATCCGACGCCGCGGCTGCCGTTCGTCGACGTCGCGACCGGATCGCTGGGGCAGGGGCTGTGCGCCGGCGTCGGCACGGCGCTCAACGCGCGGCGCATCGCGTCGGACTATCGCACCTACGTGCTGCTCGGCGACGGCGAGACGGCGGAAGGCGCGGTGTGGGAGGCGGCGGCGGCCGGCGCGTTCCACAAACTCGACAACCTGTGCGCCGTCACCGACATCAACAAGTACGGCCAGAGCCGCGCCACGCAGCTCGAGCACGACCTCGAGACGTACGCGGCGCGATGGCAGGCGTTCGGCTGGCACACCATCCAGGTCGACGGCCACGACGTGCAGGCGCTGCTCGACGCCTATGACGAGGCGCGCGCCACGACGGGGCGGCCGACGATGATTCTGGCGAAGACGTTCAAGGGGCAGGGCGTCGAAAGCGTGGCGGGGAAGGACGGCTGGCACGGCAAGCCGCTGACCGGCGAGGCCGCCGAGGCCGCGATCAGGGAGCTCGAGGCGCAGTACGTCGACGCGCCGGGACTGAAGTCCCGGCCTGCCATTCCCGCGCCGGCGAGGATGAAGGCCGAGCCGAAGGTCGATCACCTGAAGGCCATCACCCCGCCGGCCTACAAGCTGGGCGACAGCGTGGCGACGCGCGAGGCGTACGGCACGGCGCTGGCGGCGCTCGCGAAGATCGATCCGCGCGTGGTCGCGCTCGATGCCGACGTCAAGAACTCGACCTTCTCGGATCGCTTCGAGAAGGTCGCGCCCGAGCGGTTCTATCAGATGTTCATTGCCGAGCAGGTGATGGTGGGCGCGGCCATGGGCCTGGCGGCGCGCGGCGCGATTCCGTTTCCGTCGACGTTTGCCTGCTTCCTGTATCGCGCGGCCGATTTCGTGCGCATGGCCGGCATCTCCTTCTCGAACGTGAAGCTGGCCGGGTCGCATGCCGGCGTGTCGATTGGCGAGGACGGCCCGTCGCAGATGGCGCTCGAGGATCTCGGCCTGTTCCGCGCCGTGCCGGGGAGCACGGTGCTGTATCCGTGCGACGCGGTGAGCGGCGAGCGGATGGTCGCGCTCGCGGCCGCGACCGAGGGCCTGTGCTACATCCGCACGTCGCGCCCGAAGACGCCCGTCATCTACGAGAACGGAGAGACGTTCACGGTAGGGGGGTCGAAGACGCTGCGGTCGAGCGACAAGGACGTCGCGACGGTCGTGGCGGCCGGCGTCACCGTGTTCGAGGCGCTTGCCGCGCACGAGACGCTGGCGAAGGAAGGCATCGCCATTCGCGTCATCGACGCGTATTCGGTGAAGCCGATCGACAAGGCGGCGCTGGTGGAGGCGGCCCGCGCCACGGGCGGCCGCATCATCACCGTCGAGGACCACTATCCGCAGGGCGGCCTCGGCGACGCAGTGGCCGAGGCGGTGGCGCCCGAAGGCTTTACGGTGCGGCGCCTCGCGGTGCGCGACGTCCCCCGCAGCGGCCAGCCCGAGGAACTGCTGGACCGCTACGGCATCTCGGCAAAGGCGATCGCCGAGGAAATTAGGGACAGACCCTAATTATTCGAACGAGCCACGCGAATAATTAGGGTCTGTCCCTAATTTCCTCGGGCACGAGCCTTGCTCATGCATTGCCCTGCCAATGCGGCTGAGCTTCTCGGTTCTCGTCATCCTCCTGCTGCTCGCGGCGCCCGGCGCCGCGCAGACCGTGCCGCCCGTCGTGGCCGCCGCGCCCGAACCGCCCGACGCCACGCGCGAAGAGCTCCTGCGCCGCGCGCGTGAGGCGAAGAAAGACATCGTGCATCCCCCGCGGAAGACCACACTCGAAAAATGGATCGCGCGCGTCGAGCCGCTCGTCATGACGCCGCCCGTGCGCCGCACGCAGCCGCGGCGGGGCTTCTATCCGCGGTTCGGCAGCGTGGCGCCCGGCGGCGGATGGGCCGTCGGTCCCGGCTACCGCTATGAGAGGCTTGCCGGCGGCGAGATCGACGCCGACGTCTCGGCGCGCATGTCATGGAAGCGGTACTGGGCGCTCGAGGGCCGGCTGCGCATGCCGCGCCTGAACGGCGGCCGCACCGCGCTCGGCGTCTTCGGCCGCCTGCGCGACATGCCGCAGGAGGACTTCTACGGCTTCGGCCCCGGCTCCGATCGCGACAGCCGCGTGAGCTACGCCCTGCGCGAGCTGGCCGTGGGCGCCACCGGCGAGCACCGCCTCGGCGAGGGCCTCAGCGTGTACGGCGGCGCCGACTTCATCCGGCCTGTGACGCGTGAAGGAACGGACACGAGATACCCGTCGATTGAAGCGCTGTTCGACACGTCGGCGCTGCCCGGCTTCGCCGGCGAGCCCGATTTCACGGTGCTGCGCGCCGGCGCCGTATTCGATCGCACGGATCAGCCCGGCAACCCGCGCAGCGGCCCGCAGTACCGCGTCGAGGCCTCGCGGTGGAACGCCGGCGGCGGCGCGCCGCTCACGTTCAACGCCCTGCACGCCGACGTGCGGCAGTTCATCCCGTTCTTCAACAGCACGCGCGTGATCGCGCTGCGCGGCGCCGTCTGGCACACCGACCCGGCCGAAGGCGCCGAAGTGCCGCTCTACTATCAGCCGGTGCTCGGCGGCGGCCGCGCGCTGCGCGGCTATTCCGAGTTCCGCTTCCGCGATCGCTCCGCGCTGCTGCTGCAGGCCGAGTACCGCTACAACCTCTTCCCCGGCACCGACGGCGTCGTCTTTTACGAAGCGGGCACCGTGGGCCGCTCGCTCGGCGATCTCGACTCACTGAAGTCCGACTACGGCCTCGGCGTCCGCTTCGGCTCGGCCGAGGGCGTCTTCATGCGCGTCGAGGCGGCGTTCGGCACGCCCGAGTCGCCGCGCTTCTACATTAAGTTCAGCAATGCGTTTTAGCGCCTTCGCACTTCGCACACGCTTGGTGGCCGCCGCCGCGGTCCTTGCCCTCGGCACGCTTGCCGCCGCCGAGCAGCGCACCGCGCCGTTCTTCCGCTCCGACGACCCGCTGCTGGTCGACCACGACAACGCCGTTGACGTCGGAGAGATGGAGGACCGCGACGACAGCGACATCTACGACTTCGTCGAGTCGACGTTCCTGAAGCCCGGCACGCGCGACGACATCCGCGCGCTCAACGTCAACACGATTGACGAGGTGCCCGACTCGAGCTGGTTCACCAACCGCTACGCCGCGGGCCTTCCGTCGGGCGACGTGCTCGCGCGCGGGCCCGACACGCTGCCGTCGCTCGACATCACCGGCTGGCCGGTGGCCGAGGGGAAGGGCGAGGGCGCTACGCCCGGCTTCCGCGTGCGCGGTCCGGACGGCCGCCACTATCAGCTGAAGTTCGACCCCGCGGCGCATCTCGAGATGGCGACCGCGGCGGAAGTCATCGGCACGGCCTTCTATCACGCCTTCGGCTACCACGTCGTCGAGCAGTATCTGGTGGAGTTCGACGGCGGCGCCTACACGATGCTGCCCGACGCGACGATCAGCGTGCAGGGCGGCCGGAAGCGGCCGCTGACGCGTGCCGACATCGACGGCGTGCTGGCCCTGTCGGCGAAGCTGCCGAACGGCCGCTACCGTGCCGTGGCGCGCAGGATGCCGCCCGGCGACGGCATCGGCAGCTTCCGCTATTACGGCACGCGGCCCGACGACCCGAACGACATCTTTCCGCACGAGCACCGCCGCGAGCTGCGCGGCGCCCGCGTGTTTGCCGCCTGGCTCGATCATGACGACTCGCGCGGCCTCAACTCGAAGGACATCGTCGTCTCGGAAGGCGGACGGCGCTTCGTCAGGCACTTCATGTACGACTTCAACTCGCTGCTCGGCGCCGGCACGCACGCGCGGCAGACGGCGCGGCACGGCAACGAATACCAGTTCGATGCGGACGCGGCCCTGAAGACGCTGCTGACGTTCGGGCTGTACGTCAGGCCGTGGGCGACGATCGAGTATCCCGACGTGCCGCCGTCGGTCGGCAGCTTCGAGAGCCGGTATTTCGATCCACTCGAGTGGAAGCCGAACTATCCGATTCCCGCGTACGATCGCATGCGGCCCGAGGATGCCTTCTGGGCCGCGCGCATCATCGCCCGCTTCGACGAGCCCGCCGTCCGCGCCCTCGTCGGCAAGGGCCGCTATTCCGACCCGCGCGCCGCCGACTACATCGTCCGCACGCTGATGGAGCGGCGCGAGAAGATCCTGCGCGTGTGGTTGAACGGCGTGCTGCCGCTGGTGGATCCCGTGCTCGACGCGTCGGGCTTCGCGTTCAGGAATGTCGCGATGGATGCCGGCGTGTCGCCGCCGGCGGTGGCGTACGACGTGGCCTGGTACGCGTTCGACAACGCGAGCGGCGCCCACCGTCGCGTGGGGGATATCGTGCGCATCGGCCACGGCCAGCGCACGCCGCTGCCGGCGTCACTCGCGAATGAAGCGTTCGTGATGGCGGCGGTCGCCGCCGACGGCGCGGACGAGGGCTGGCGCAAACCCGCGCGCGTGTACTTCAGGCGCGACGGCAGCGGCTGGAAGCTGGTCGGCCTCGAGCGTCACCACGCGGCGCTGCCGGGACAGTAATTCTCAACTCTTAATTCACCAACTCTGAATTCACTTGGGAGCGACCGGAGGGAGCTCCCTTTTGTGCGCGCTGGTGTTCATCAGGTGAAGAATCCGCGCCGCGGTTTCAGGGGCGACGCTTTCGGGGCCTGTGTCGAGGTACTTCTCGAGATCCTCGTATGTAAATCCCATCTCGCTCTCGTCGGTCTGGCCTGCCCACAACCCGGCTGACGGTGGCTTGTCGATGATGCGCGCCGGCACGCCGAGCTCGCGCGCGAGCGCGCGCACTTCGCTCTTTACCAGCGCGCCGATCGGCAGCAGGTCGACGCCGCCGTCGCCGTATTTCGTGTAGTAGCCGATGGCGATCTCGCTCCTATTACCCGTGCCGGTCACCAGGAAGCCCAGCGACATCCCGATCGTATAGAGCGTCGTCATGCGCAGACGCGGCTTGACGTTGGCGAGTGCGAGCTTCGTGCGCGCGGCGTCGGGCCTGAAGCCGTGCCCGCGCTCGGCCGACGTGGCGGCGGTGATGTCGAGTGCCAGCGCGTCGTAGGCGGCCGACAGATCGACGCGCACGACCGGCAGCTTCGACGCCTCGGCCGCGAGCATTGCGTCGGCCTCGTCTTCAGGATGGCTGTGGCACGGCATGATCACGCCGAGCACGCGGTCCGGCATGGCCATCTGGCAGAGGCGGGCGACGATGGCGGAGTCGACGCCGCCGCTCATGCCGAGGATGAAGCCGCGGGCGTTGGCGGCAGTGGCCTGATCGCGCAGCCAGCCCGCGATACGTTCGGATCGGCTCATGCTTTGACTATAACGCGTGACTACGGCGCGGCGGGATCTGCGGATGGTTCATCCGGCCAGCGTGGATCTTCGCGAGCGACCCAGCCGGCGGTGGCGAGCGTCTGCTGGTAGATCGAGGCTTGCGTGCCGATGAGCGCGAGCTTGAACAGGATCTCGCCGGCGACGAACGCGTAGGTCAGCGAGTAAGACCCTTCGACGGCCGGGAAGGCGCGGAGGGTGAGCCAGAGCACGAGGGCGAGCCAGAACACGGCCTGCGCGGTGAGGATGCGGCCAGGATGCGCGCGGATCAGGCGCAGCGATGCGGCAAGCGCGCCGATGGCGCTGCGGCGATCTTCGATCACGAGGCGCACGCGCGCGTAGTCGAACACGAGCGCGATCAGAAACAGCAGCAGCGCCATGGCGCCGAACAGCGCGACGCGCGCGGGCCCCTCGGCCGCGTCGGATGCGCGCGTGACGGCCGGACCGATCCAGATGAGCACCGCGGCGTATGTGGCGAGGCTGAGGAGGCCGAGGCGGATGAGCGGCCCAAAGCAGGCGCCCGCGGCGGCAAAGAAGCGGCGGCTCGAGCTGCGCGTGTCGCGCGCGAGCCGGTCGATGACGCCGCCCGACAGGAATACCCAGGCGAGCATCAGGAACGCCAGCGTCGCGGCTTCGGCGTGGGACAACCCCGCGTAGCGGCCGGCGTCGGCGATGTTGAACGGGAAGCCGCCGAGGCCGAAGTCGGCGCCGGCCAGGCGCTCGCGAAGCTCGAGCGCCGGCTCGAGCAGCGCGACCAGCGCGGTGAGCAGCAGTGCCATCGGCCACGCCCGCAGCGCGCGCCGAAACCCGTCAGTGATGTTCATGGCCGCCGCGAGTGTAGCACCGCCATTTTGAGGCACAATACAGTGTTTAGGAGTGTTTCATGTCCGTCATCAGAGTGCTGCACGTGGGGCTGGGCCCGATTGGCGCAGCCGTCGTGCGGCAGGTAGCGGCCCGCAAGGGGCTGAAAATCGTGGGCGCGGTCGACATCGATCCCGCGAAGATCGGGCGCGATCTCGGAGAAGTCACCGGCGCGGGCCGCAAGCTGGGCGTGAAGATTGCCGCCGACCTGAAGAAGGCGATCAAGGCCACGAAGCCTGACGTCGCCGTGCTCTGCACCAGCTCGTCGCTGAAGAAGGTGGTGCCGCAGTTCGAGGAAGTGCTGAAGCTGAAGGTGCCGATTGTCTCGACGACCGAGGAGCTGGCGTTTCCGGTGTCTGGCAACAACCGCTGGGCGCGCGCCATTCACAAGGCGGCGGTCAAGGGTAAGGCGGCGGTGCTCGGCACCGGCGTCAATCCCGGCTTCACGATGGACGCGCTGCCGCTCGCGATGACGGCGGTGTGCGAGCGCGTCGAGTCGATCGAGGTCGATCGCGTGCAGGACGCGCGCATCCGGCGGCTGCCGTTTCAGCAGAAGATTGGCGCGGGCCTCACCAAGGAGCAGTTTCAGACGAAGGTGGAAGACACCTCGGTGCGCCACGTCGGCCTGGCCGAGTCGATTTCGATGATTGCGCACGGCCTGGGCTGGAAGCTGGATCGCATCACCGACGAAATCAAGCCAAAGATTGCCGACAAGCCGGTGTCGAGCGAGTTCCTCTCGGTGGATGCCGGCAAGTGCTGCGGCATCGTCCAGGACGGCGTCGGCTATCGCAACGGCGAGCCGCTCATCAGGCTGCACATGGAGGCCTATCTTGGCGCGCCCGAGTCGTACGACGCGGTGCGCGTGAAGGGATCGCCGAACATCAACTCGAAGATCACGGGCGGCGTGCACGGCGACGTGGCGACCGCGTCGATGGTGGTCAACTCCATCCCGCTCGTGCTGCAGGTCAAGCCCGGCCTGCACACCATGCTCGACATGCCCCTGCCGCATTACTTTGGCGGATAACCACACCGATCGCATCGCCGCCATCGTCTCCCGCTTCGAGGAGGCGATGGCGCGTTTCACCGCGCGGCTCGAGTCGGCCTCGGCGGCCGATGCCGAGCGACCGCGTGAGGATGGCGGCTGGAGCGCCGCGCAGATTGCGTGGCACGTGGCCGCGGTCAATCGGTCGTTTGCGGCGATCCTCGACGGCAGCTTTCCCGTCGCGAAGGCTGCGTCCGCCGATTTCGCCGAACGCACGTGGGAGGAGATTGCGACCGGTGTGCCGGACAAGGCGCAGGCCCCGCCGCGCATGCAGCCGCCCGGCCCCGTCACGCGTGACGAGGCGCTGGTGCTGCTCGCGGCGTCGCGCGAGAAGTTGATTGCCGCTGCGCGCGCGCTCGATCCCGACCGCGCCCTGCTCACGATCGACGCGCCCATGGTCGGCTGCGTCTCGCTGTATCAGGTGGGTGAGTGGGCGGCCGTGCACGTCATCCGTCACAACAAGCAGATGAAGCGGCTACTGGGGTAAGGGACGGCCGGGCGCCTGTGCTCGTGATCAACGCGGGAGCCAGCCACACCATGAGCATCGCGCGTTGTCTCGTGGTGCGGCATGACTCCCTCGTCGCGGGTGGTTGTATCCCGTCGGTCAACGCGCCAGCAGCGAAGCGGCTTCCTGCGCGATGATGGCGTGCGCGGCCCTGGTCGGATGAAGCCCGTCCCAGAACAGGAACTCGTCTGGACGCTCGCAGGTGAACGGTGGAACGTTGGGCGTCACGCACGCCGTCGTCACATCGGTGAGGCCAAACGCCGCCGGATATGTTACGAGGTCATTGAGCAGACCGTAGGCATCCAGCCGCACGATCCGGATTTCTGGAAGTCCTGCGAGCTGCGTGACGGCACCATCGAGTCCCGCATTGAAAGCTTGTGTCAGCTGCGTCGTCAGGTGCGCTGCGCCCGGCTTGAGCCTGTCGAGCGTGCGTATCGCTGGCGTCAAGGCAACGTTCGGAGCGCGCCAGACGAGAAACTCCCGGGCGCCTGCCCCGTAGAGCACTTGAATGTTGCGCGCGATCGACAGGACGGCCTCCTGGATGATAGGCCCGCCATTCCGGCCGGCCGCGTATGCGACAAGAGCATCACGGATGTCGTTGCCGCCCATTTCGATCGTGTAGAGCGCATCGGCCGGTGCGCGGCCGCTGAACTGACGCAGAAGCGCATCCACCTGCGCAGAGAGGTTGACGTTGACGCCGTCCTCGTGAGCTCGCGCCCCGCCCACCGCATAATTGGTCGCATTGGAATCTGAGGCGAGGAATGCGGGGCGCACGGAGCCGGCGAGGCCCCTCGATTGGGCAAACTGCTCGATCCACGTTGCTCCATTGCTGAAGTGGTGGCCGCCGCGTGCGTACGGCGCGCTGGGAACCAGGAGTGGATCCAACACGTAATCTGGCGGAGTGTTCGTCCCTCCTCGCAACGCGAACGCGTTGCCGGAATCAGACAGGCTGGTTCCGAACACCACGATGCGCCTGAGGGGCGCCTGTGCGGCGGTTGGAACGGTGGCGGTGGCGACGGCCAGCACGGCTGCCGCCGCAAGAAACGTTGTCGCTCGGATTCTCATTGTGTCCTCCTGCTCGGCGCAGCGTTGGCTGCGCTACCGGTAATGCAGGAAAGCGGGCGGAACGTTACAGACGGTGGGGGCGGAGGAGCGTGCGGGAACCGACGCGGGACCACACGGGCGCTGCGTGGCCACTCCCGAATCTCTGTTGACACTGCGCTGACGCGGGCCGATCTTCTGCCCCTTCCGACATCCTTTCACCAGGGGGCAGCGACCATGGCAGCCCCGCGCTCGCGACGAGGATCAGCGCGAGCGCCACCTGGCTGACAATCAGCACACTGCGCCAGCGCGCCCGGCCGGCACCGAGATCGCTGCGGGTGTTCCCGAAAGGGCGCAGGCCCCGCTGCGCGTCCAGCCCACCGGCCCCGTCACGCGTGACGAGGCGCTGGCGCTGCTCGCGGCGTCGCGCGAGAAGCTGATCGCCGCCGCGCGCGTGCTCGATCCCGAGCGCGCTCTGTTCACCATTAGCGCCTCGCTGGTCGGCAGCCTCTCGCTGTATCAGGTGGGCGAGTGGGTTGCCGTGCACGTCATCCGGCACAACAAGCAGATGAAGCGGCTGCTGGAAGAGTAGCCGAGGGGGCTTCGTGCTGCCTTGACCGTTAGTGATCAACGGGCGTCGCTTGACTCCGGCAGCTTCTCACTGCAGACTCCGCACCGAGGTTCCCTCACATGCTGACAATCGCGCTTATGGCGCTCCTGTTCTCTGGCCCGCAACCGCCGGAGGCGGGGACGAGGGGCTACGCGGCCGGCCAGTTACCGGGCGCGGCTCCAAAGTTGGGCCAGCGCGCACTCGAATCTCTCGAGCAAACCAAACTCCGATACGAGAAAGAGAAGGAAGGGATCTGGCTGGTGACGTTCGAGGGCAGGAATCTCGGCTCGATTCCGGTTTACGTCATTGCCCTGGACGACATGCTCGTCGTCTCCGCAACAGTCATGCGAAACGCCATATTGACTGCTGAAACGCTGCGAGCGCTTTTGTCAGCAAGCTACGAGGCTGATTTCGCGAAGGTGGCAGTGGACAAGAATGGTCATGTCGTCGCCCTTACTGAATTGGGTGCGGATTTCAACACTGCGACGTTACACCGTGCACTCGAGCACGTGGCCGAACTGGCTGACACCATTGGTCCACTTGTCGTCGGGTCAGAGTCCGCGGCGGTGCCGGGGGCAGAGAACGTCGGCCCCGGCGACCGTGCAAGCGTGCCGATTCTGCGAGGAGCATTCGAGCTCGTGTATGACCCTGTGAAATGGCGCGAGGACAAGACCGGGGAGCACGTCAGGCTCTACCATCGCGAAGGAGACGCGTTCGTTACGATCATTGATGAACGCATCGAGATTTCTCTGGATGGACTGCGCGATGTCGCGATGCAGAATGCCAGAGCCGCCGCTTCAGATGTCACCCTGCTCGGCGAGAGCGCGAGACAGATCAACGGCCTCCCAGTGCGCATAATCCGTTACAGCGCGACCGCGACTGGCGTCAGGTTTACATTTCTCAGCCAGCTCTATGGCGACAAAAGTGGGAGCGTGCAGCTGGCTGGCGTAACGGGAGCGAATCTGATGCAGGAATACGAGCCTGACTTCCTGGAACTGTTCGCGGGTTTTCGGAGGGCTCGCTAGTCCCAGCACCCAGAAGAATCAGCTTCATCACCGTGTTCGGCGAGAAGAATCCGGCGCCGCGGGTCGAGCAGACGAGGACGTCGAAAGCCGGCCTCGTTGCGGCGCTCAAAGACGCCATCGCGTACTGCGATCGCGCGTATGACAGCCTGACCGACGTCACCGCGCTGCAGCTGGTGAAGATGGGCGCGGCCGAGATGCCGCGCGTCAGCCTCCTGAGCACCAACATGACCCACAGCGCGCTGCACTACGGCAACCTGGTGACCTACATGCGGATGAACAACATCGTGCCGCCGAGCAGCGAGCCCGGGTTCGGGCGTCCCGTGAAGAAGTAGCGCGGCGGCGCCTCGCGCGGCGAGGCTAGGCCGGGCGAGAAGGCGTCTCGCCGCCGTCAAGCCAGCGCCGGCGCTTGAGGAAGAGCCCCTTGCGCGAGATCCCGAGCAGGCGCGCGGCCTCCTCGATGCGGCCGTCGGCGCGGGTCATTGCGTGTTCGATCATTGCGCGCTCGAGCGCTTCGACGGCGCCCGGCAGCGGCTGATCGAGATTCATGGTCAGCGCCGTGGCATCCGGCTGCGCTTCCTCCGGCGGAGCCGCGGGTGCGGTCTCCGCATCCGGATCGACGGGTACGGTGCGCCGCGTCGCGCGGATGGCCGGGGCCAGATGTTCCGGCGTCAGCGTCTCGTTGCTGGGCACCATCGCCACCATTTTCCGCAGCTCGTTCGAGAGTTGGCGGACGTTTCCGGGCCACTTGTAGAGCAGCAGGTACTCCATCAGCTCGTCGCTGAGTTTGATGCCGTGCTTCTTCTCGTCCATCTCGAACCTGCGCAGCAGGTGCGTGGCGAGCGGCGGAATCTCCTCGCGCCGTTCCGACAGCTGCGGCATGTGGAAGCGGACGATGTTGAGGCGGTAGTAGAGGTCTTCGCGGAACTCTTTCAGTTGAATCAGATCGTCGAGGTCTGCGTTGGTGGCGGCGATCACGCGCACGTCGACCTTGATTGGCTTCCCCTCGCCCAGTGGGTGGACCTCGTTCGTCTCGAGGAACCGGAGCAGCTTCGGCTGCAGGTCCATCGACAGCTCGCCGATCTCGTCGAGAAACAGCGTGCCGCCCTCAGCCGAGCGGATGATTCCGGGAAAATCGACGTGCGCGCCCGTGAACGAGCCGCGCCGGTAGCCGAACAGCTGGCTCTCGACCATGTCGCGCGGCACCGCGCTGCAGTTGAATGGCAGAAAAATCTTATTGGGCCGGGTGCTGGCGCGATGAATGGCGCGCGCCAGCACTTCCTTGCCTGTGCCCGTGTCGCCGAGCAGGAGCACGGGCAGCGACGTCGCCGCCACCTTCCGCGCCGTCGTCATCAACTCAATCATCTGCGGCGAGCTGAACACGGCGCCCGGTTCTTCGATGATGATCTCCGGCTGCCAAAGCGCGCCGAGGCGTTGCTGGTCTTTCTGCTGGGACTCGAGCGCCTTCGCGGCCTCGAGAAGG
>DATKDT010000133.1:0-2931 GCA_035512575.1 Vicinamibacterales bacterium
GTCCTGTTCGGACCGGTACGCTGAACGCCGTCATCAGTCGCCCCTGAGCGCGACGGTCGGACTGATCCTGGCGGCACGCGCGGCCGGCAGATAGCACGCGATGAGCGCCACGGCGAACAGCGCCGCGGCCGCGGCGGCAAATGCGATCGCGTCGGCCGGCGTCACGCCGAACAGGAGCTGATCGAGAAAGCGCGTCAGCCAGAACGCGCCGAGCGCGCCAAGGGCGATCCCGGTGCCGGCCGTCGCGACGCCGCCCCGCAGAAAGAGGCGGACGATGGCGGCCGGCGCCGCGCCGAGCGCCAGGCGCACGCCGATCTCCGGCGTCCGCTCAGTCACGCCGTGCGAGACGATGCCGTAAAGGCCGACCGCCGCGAGCAACAGCGCGATCGCCGCAAACACGCCGAGCACGGTTGCCGTGACGCGCTCGCGCGCGGTGGATTCCGCCAGCATCGAGCTCAGCGTCGCCACGTTGTAGACCGGCAGGTCGCCGTTCAGCCTTTTCACCAGATCCGACAGCGACAGCAGCACAGCCTCGGGTTTGATCGACGTGCGCGCGATGAGCGCGACGCTCCGCGCCGTATCCTGCGCAAGCGGCGTATACACCTGCAGCGGCGTCGTCTCGGCCACGCCATACGTCTTGACGTCGTTGGCGACACCGACAATCTCACGCCAGGGCGTCGGCGAATCCACCCATCCCTGCTTGAGGCGCTGCCCCACGGCGTTGCCGTCGGGCCAGAAGCGCTTGGCGAAGGTCTCGTTGACGACAATGGCATGCGCCGAGTCACCGCGATCGGCTGGCTCGAGCGCGCGCCCGGCAACGATCCGCATTTTCATCGTCGAGAAGTATCCGGACGTCACGGGCGTGAACTCCGCGCTCGGCAGGTCGGTAGCCGTCGGCGCGCGATCGCCCAGGATGAAGACGGATCCCCAGCCGTTGGTTCCCTCGATAGGCAGCGACATCGACAACGCGACATCAGCAACGCCGGGGAGCGCGCGCGCCTTCTGCTCGAGCTCCTCGAAGAAAAGCCGGCGGCGGGCGGCATCCCACTCGGCGTTCGAGATCGTGAAGCGCACGGTCGCGACGTGTTCGACGTCGATGCCGGTGTCCACCGAGGAGAGCTGCTGCATCGTCCTCACCATCAATCCCGCGCCGGTCAGCAGGATGAGCGCGAGCGCTGTCTCGGCGACGATCAGCGTTCTGCGAAGACGCATGGACGCCGCCCCGCCCGCGTTGCGGCTGGCTCGCACGAGCGCCTGCTGTCCGCTGCGGCGCGACGCATGAAATGCCGGAATCACGCCGAACACCAGGCCCGAGAGCAGGACGGCGCCACACGCGAAGACGAGCGCCGCTCCGTCGAGCGAGACCTCATCCAGGCGCGGCAGCCCCGCGGGCGCGAGCGCGAGCAGCACGCGCAGCATGGTGGCGCCAAAGACGAGACCGAGCAGGCCGCCGGCCGCCGAGAGCAGCAGGCTTTCGGCCATCAGCTGCCTGACAAGGCGCAGCCGCCCGCTGCCGAGCGCGACGCGCACCGCGAGCTCGTGCCGGCGCGCGGCGCCGCGCGCCACCTGCAGGTTGGTGACGTTCACGCACGCAATCAGCAGCAGGAACCCGACCGCGGCGAACATCGCGATCAGGGTCGGCCGGAGGTCGCCGACAATCCGATGCGCGAGCGGCTGCACGAATCCGGTGATGCCGGCGTTGGTCACGGGGTGCGCCTTCTCGAGCGCGGCGGCGACGGCTGCGAGCTCCTGCCGCGCGGCTACCTCGCTGACGCCGTCACGCAGACGGCCGATCGCGAACAGGGCCATATGGTTGCCGCGATCCTGATAGCCGCTGCCCGGCGTGGCCCTCACCGTGAACGGCTCATAGATGTCGTCGTCGCGGAAGACATGGAAGCCTTCGGGCAGCACGCCGATCACGGTGTGCGCGTGGCCGTCCATCATCAGCTGGCGGCCCAGGATGTCGGAAGCGCGCGCGTAGCGCCTCGTCCACAGTGCGTGGCTGATCAGCACACGATGTTCGACGCCGAGCTGATCGTCGGCCGGCTCGAAGTCGCGCCCGACGATCGGGCGCGCGCCGAGCAGGCGCAGGAAGTTCCAGCTGACCGCGCGGCCCTGCAGGCGCTCCGCGGCGCCCTCGCCGGTCAGATTGAAGGTCGCGGCGCCCTGCCCCGCGATCGCCTCGAAGGACTTCAGCTCGCGCTGCCAGTCCTGGAAGTTCGGCCAGGCTATGGTGAAGACGTCGCCGGCCGGATCCGCTTCCGCCAGGAACATGAGCCGGTCAGGCCGTTCGAATGGCAGCGGCCGGAGCACGACGCTGTTGAGCAGCGAAAAGATCGCCGTCGACGATCCGATGCCGACGACGAGCGTCACGAGCGCGGCGGCGGTGAAGCCTGGCGACTTGCGGAGCGCGCGGGCGGCGAATCTGACGTCCTGGAAAATCGAGTCCATGAGTGAGGCTCCATGCCGTGGGTCGTGCACACGTTGCGGGCGGCGGCGGATGTACGACAGCGACACACCGGCCGCGGCGCGCCAGTACCAGCGCCGGGCGGCGGCGCGGCCGCCGGCCCGCACGCGATAGTCGAATTCCTCGTCGAGGTCGGCGATGACGACGCGGGCGCGCATGCCGCGGCCGAGCGCGAGCTGCAGCACGCGGCGCGCCAGCGTCGGCGGAATCGGAGCGCTCACCGCGTGCCGTCCCCGAGGATGTCTTCGAGGCCCTGCCACATGCCGCGCAGCACCTGCTGCGAGGCCTTCAGGGCCGTGACGCCGCGGGCGCTCACGGTGTAACAGCGGCGCGGCACGCGGCCGCGCGCATCGCCGCCGGGCGCGAGCTTCCAGCGCACGAAATCCTTGTCCTCGAGACGGTCCAGGGTCGTGTAGAGCGCGCCGCGCGCGACGCGCCGGCCCGCGCGCTCCTCGAGCTCGCGG
>DATKDT010000134.1:0-9689 GCA_035512575.1 Vicinamibacterales bacterium
CCGACGATCGTGAGCCACCGCACGGGCTGGTCGCCTCTGTCGAATCCGTCGAACGTCACGCGCTTGCCGATGGGATCCTGGCCCGCGTAGAAGCGCTTGACGAACGCGTCGTTGACCATGACCACCGGCAGGCCATCAGGCATGTCACCCGAGTTGAACGTGCGGCCGCGCGTCACCGGCACGCCGAATGCCTCGAACGCCGTGGGCGAGGCCACGTCCACGGTGACGGGCACATTCGGGGTGCCTGGCGGCAGCGGCGGCGCGCCTTCGATGCGCAGCGACGCGGAGTTCGGAAGCCGCGACAGCGCCAGGCTGGAGAGAACGCCGGTTCTCTCCACGCCCGCGATGCCGTCGATGCGTTCGATCAACGAGTTGTAGAACGTGCGACGGTTCTGAGCGTCGGGATATCGCGCCGCGGGCAGCGTGAGCCGCATCGTGAAGAGGCGTTCCCGTTCGAAGCCCGGATCGACCGACTGCATGGCGGCAAAGCTGCGCGCGAGCAGACCCGCGCCCGTCACGAGCACGCAGGCGAGCGCAATCTCCGCGACCACGAGGACGCGCCGCATGGTGCCGCCGGCCGCGCCGACACTGCCGCGCGACTCATCGCGCAGGCCGGCCGCCGCATCGCGGCGGAGCAATCCAACCGACGGGAGCAGCCCAAAGATGAGGGCTGCGACGATACCGGTCACGATCGCGAACGCCAGCGCTTCCAGGCTGAGATGAATCTCGCCAGCCCGCGGAAGGTGTGCCGGACGCGAGGCGAGCAGCGCGCGCAGGCCCCACCATGCGAGCGCGATGCCCCCGAGGGACCCCGCGACGCCCAGTAGCATCGATTCCGTCAGCAGCTGTCTGACCAGGTGTCCGCGTCCCGCGCCGATGGCCGCGCGCACGGCCAGCTCGCGCTGCCGCGCCGAGATGCGCGCGAAGAGCAGCCCCGCGACGTTGGCGCAGACGATGAGCAGCACGAGAAGTACTGCGCCGCCGAGCAGCAGCAGCGTGGGGCGCGCGTCGCGGACGGCCGCTTCCTTCAGCGGCTCGAGCAGGATGCCCTGTCCGTCGTACCTGCCCTGATACTGCTGGGCGAGGCGACTCATGATCGCCGACATCTCACTGTGCGCGGTCTCGACCGGCGTGCCCTGCTTCGCCACGCCCATAATCTCGAGCCACAGCGAGCCGCGGCTCTGCATGAGCTGTCCGAGCGGCCCCGATGCCGACAGCGGCGCCCAGGCCTGGTCCGTATGGATCGCGCTGAACGATTCGGGCATGACACCGACAATCTCGAAGGGCTGCGAGTTGACCGCAACCGTACGTCCGATCGCACCCGCGTCGCCGCCGAAGTAATCCTTCCAGAGCGCGTGGCTCAGCACGAGCACTTGATAGCGTCCGCCCTGCGTGTCCGCGTCCTGCAGGGTGCGTCCGTGCAGAGCAGGCATACCGAATACGTCGAAGAAGCGTCCGGTCACGCGCGCCGCAGGAATCAGCCTCGGCTCGCCCATCCCCGTCAGCGTGAAGTTCGTGCTGCTGACCGCGGCCATCGCGTCGAACGTCTGTGATTGCGCCTGCCAGTCGGCGAAGGTCGGATACGACGTCACGTCCTTGTCGATCTCCTGCTGAGGGTTCGTCACCCAGATCATCTGCAGGCGATCGGCCGTCGGATACGGCAGCGGATTGATCAGCACGGCGTCGACGACGCTGTAGATGGCGGTCGTGGCGCCGATGCCGATGGCGAGTGTGAGCACGACGACGGTGGAGAAGCCGGGCGTGCGCGCGAGCGAACGGATGGCGATGCGAAGGTCGCGAAGCGTGTCGATCATGGACCAACTCCCGGAAGACGCTGACGTGGGCAGGGGGTCGTGCGCGGCGCGCCATCGGTCGACGATGAGGCCTGGCAGCGCCCGGCTTGCCGATTCGAGATCGTTCACGAACGCATCGGCGGCGGCAGGCAGGGCGGCGGTCGCGCGGGCGAGCGCCGTCTCATGGTCGGAGCCGGCCGCACGCGCCTCCTGATAGAGGTCGGCCATGTGCAGCGCCAGCTCGTCGACGATCTCCGGCTCGCGGGCTATGGCAAGCGGCGGCAGATATGCGCGGACGTATTCGCGAAAGTCCATCGGGTCACCCGAGCGGGGCGATCCCGGCGACGCGCTGCAGCGCCGCGAGCAGCTCGCGCCAGTTCTTGCGTTGTTCTCCGAGGACCTTCCGGCCGGCCGGCGTGAGCTTGTAATGGCGGCGGCGGCGCTGGCCCGCCTTTTCGATCCATTTCCCCTCGATCCACGCGCGTCTCTCCATGCGGTACAGCATCGGATACAGCGACGCGACGTGAAAGCGCAGCATGGCGCCGGAGCGGTCGTCGATCAGTTTCGCGATTTCATACCCGTGGCGGCTGCGCCTCTCGAGGGAGGCCAGCACCATCAATTCCGCCGTCCCGCGCTTCAAATCATTTTCAGGAGCCATATAGTGCGGGACAATATATAGCGCGGCCGCACGTGGCGTCAAGGGCACGGCACGCCGCTGTTCGCTCGCGGACAGTCGCCGGCGTTATGCTATCGCCCGTCATGTCGAAGATCTGGATCGGCACGTCCGGCTACAACTATCCCGAGTGGAAGGGATCGTTCTATCCCGAGAAGATGAAGCCCGCCGACATGCTGACGTTCTATGGCGAGCGGTTCGACTCGGTGGAAATCAACTACACGTTCTATCGCATGCCGACCGCGAAGACGATCGAGGGCTGGATGGCCGCCACGCCGGATGATTTCCGGTTCGTGCTGAAGGCGCCGAAGCGCCTCACGCACGAGCGCCGGCTGAAGGACGTCGGCGACACGCTGGCGGTGTTCGTCCGGCTCGCCTCCGGGCTCGAGAGCAAGTTCGGTCCGCTGCTGTTTCAGCTGCCGCCGAATCTCAGGAAGGATCTTCCGCGCCTCGAGGCCTTTCTCGACGACATGCCCGACACGGCGCGCGCGGCGTTCGAATTCCGGCACGAGTCCTGGTTTGACGACGACGTGCTGGCGGCGCTGAAGGCGCGCGGGGCGGCGCTGTGCATCGCCGACAGCGAGAAGATTTCGGCGCCGGTCGTGCAGACCGCGGCATTCTCGTATTTCCGCCTGCGCGACGAGGGCTATCAGGACGCCGACATTGCGGCCTGGACCGAGAAGGTGCGCGCGGCCTCGACGTCAGGCGAGGTCTACGTCTTCTTCAAGCACGAAGAATCAGGGAAGGGGCCCGCTTTCGCGCAACAGATGCGGGCCTTGCTGTAGTTGGTGATCTGGTGATCTGGAGATTTGGCGCGCGAAGTCGATGATGGCCGATTCGGCCCAATACCCGTCATCGTCTTCGCCGCGCTCGCTGATGAACGCGCAGTGGCCGCCGTGGGGCAGCAGCTCGACGCGGATCGACGGGTTGTTGCGAAGCTCCGGGGTGTCGAAGATCGATGCCGGCACGAACGGGTCGTCGGCGGCGCTGATGATCAGCGTGGGAATGCGGATGTGGTCGATGATCCGCAGCGCGCTGGCCTGGTAGTAGTAGTTCGCCGCGTCGCCGAAGCCGTGATGCGGCGCGGTGTAGGTGTCGTCGAAGCTGCGGATCGTGCGCAGGCGCGCGAGCGGCGCCAGATCGAACGCCTCGGGAAACGCCGTTGCCTTCCGCAGCATGCGCGCGCGGAGGTTGCGCATGAAATTCCACTGATAGATCCAGTTGCCGCGGCGCTCCATGGCTTCGACGCAGGCGGCAAGATCGATGACCGGGCTGACCGCGGCCACGCCCTTCAGCTGCGGCGGCGCCGCGTCGCCGAATTCACCGCCCAGCCGCAACAGCACGTTGCCGCCCATCGAGTAACCCGCAAGCACGATCGCCGGCAGGCCGTCCTGCTCGATCAGCTCGGTGAGCACGGCCCGTGGATCGGTGGTGAGGCCCGAGTGATACAGACCGGGCGTGAGGTGCTCGGTGCCGCCGCAGTTGCGCTGATTGAGGCGCACGACGTTCATGCCGGCGCGCCAGGCCTTGTCGGCAATGCCGCGCATGTAGTGCGCGTCGCTGGAGCCCTCGAGGCCGTGCAGCAGCAGGAGGGTGGTGTGCGCGGTGCGATCCGGCTGCCAGTGGCAGGCCGCGACAACGGTCGTGTGCGCTTCGGTGTGAAACCGGCGCCGCTCCGGCCGGGGCAGCGCGCGCAGGCGGCGTGGACGGCCCCACGCAAACACCGTCATCACGTGGGTGTTGCGAAGCCACCTCGGCGCGACATATGGCCTCATCGCAGGGCGTAAATCCTGAACGTGGCGTTTTCGTAGGCGAGCGGCAGATCGAGGCGCTCCGTGGTCACGAGGTAGTGGAGCCCGTACCGCGCGGCCAGCGCGCGCAGCTCCCCGGGCGGCTTCGACGCCAGGTCGTGCGTAAGCAGCCTGCGCTCGACGACGCGCACCGCGACATCGCGGTCGTACATGGCGATGGCGGCGTCTTTGACGTCTTCGAGGAACACATCGCGCTCGGCGGCCACGCGCACGCTCGTGCCGTACCGCCAGGCGTGCCCCGGATCGGCCAGCACGTGCACGTCGACCGGCTGCGCGCGCAGCCACTGCATGGCGTCGGTCCAGTCGCCCTCGGGCAGGCCGATCTCGACCAGCTCGCCCTCCTTCTCGACGAACAGCACCGTCGCGCCTCGCGCGACCGAGACCGTCACGAGCAGCCAGGCCATCGCGACGGCGGCCGTCGCCCGCCGGCCGCCCCTTGCGCCGAGCCGGCTGATGCCAATCGCGATGACGAGAAAGGCCATCAGCTCCACCAGCCAGAACACGCGCGGAATCTGCAGCTGCACCGCGAGCGCGTAGCGCATCGCGACGAGCGGCAGCGTCGCGAGGAAGAACGCGGTCAGCGCCAGCGCGCCTGCCAGCAGTCCGCGAAGCTCCGGAGCGAGATCGCGCGCGCGCCAGAGCGCCAGCGCCACGATCCCGGCCGGCAGAAAGTTGAAGAACCACGCGTACGCCGGCCACTCGTGGGGAAAGAGATAGTCCTTTGTCGCGATCGCCGACAGCCAGAGATCGTCCATCACGACGGCGCGCGGCGCGAGAGGCCCGGCGGCAATGGCCCACACCCCGGCGGCCGCGCCGGCCAGGGCGACCGCGGCAAGCGGACGCCGCCACGACGGCCAGGCCGCCCACGCCGCGGCGCCGAGCAGCAGGCCGAACCACAATGCCGACGTCGGGTGAACCGCGGCGCATGCGGCCAGCGCAGCAGCCGCCCATCCCGGTTTCCCCCGGACGAACGCGGCGATCGCCAGCACCCCGCACGCATAGGCGATCATGCGCGGGTGCAGATACCCCTCGAGCGTGTTGACGCCGGTCTTCGCGATCCGATGCCGCAGCGTCAGCAGCGCGAGCAGCGCAATGGTGCCGGCCGGGCCGAGGCCCACCGCCCGCGCCACCAGCGTGGCCGAGACGTACAGCGCCAGCACGCCCGCGGCGTAGAGCCCGAAGAACACCCAGGACAGCGGCAGGCCGGTCTGTTCCGCCATACCGGCCACCAGCCCGTCCCAGAGGATGACCTGCGACTGCGCATCGAGCAGCGCATCGTCACGCGGGAACAGCGCCGGCGTCATCGCCTCACGGATGGCCGGGATGTAGTACGCCTGATCGGAAGCGCCGTAGCGGTAGCCGCCGGAGTTGGCGGTGGCGAGCAGGAAGAAGAGAAGCGCGCCGGCCGTCCACAGGATCGCCGGCGGCAGTGCGCGCTTCGGCATGCCGGAACTGAAGTGCCGGCCTAGCGCCCGAAGTCGACGCTCGGCACGGCCTGCGCGTCCTTCGGCACTTCCCAGTACGGATATTCATCGAAGCCGAACAGCTTGGCCGTCATGTTCGACGGAAAGCGCCGGCGCGCCGTGTTGTATTCCTGTACGCGCTCGTTGTAGCGCATGCGCTCGGTGGCCAGGCGGTTCTCGGTGCCCTCGAGCTGATCCATCAGCTGCGCGAACCGCGCGTCGGATTTCAGCTGCGGATAGTTCTCGACGACGACGAGCAGGCGCGCCAGGGCGCTCGAGGTTTCGTTGGCCGCGGCGATCTTCTGCTCGGGCGTGCCCGCGCCGGCCATTTTCGCCCGCGCGTCGCTCACCGACTGGATGACGTCGCGCTCCTGCGCGGCAAAGCCCTTCACGCTTTCCACGAGGTTCGGAATCAGGTCGTTGCGGCGCTGCAGCTGGTTCTCGACCTGCGAGAACTGCGCCTTGATGGCCTCTTCCTGGGTCGTGAACCGGTTGTAGGAGCAGCCGGCCAGCAACGGGGAGGCCGTCAACAGGACAGCCAGCATCAGCAGTCGTCTCATGACACGATTCTACGTCTACCAGCCTCCGCTGGCGCCGCCGCCGCCGCTGCGTCCGCCGCCGAATCCGCCGAACCCGCTTCCGCCGCCCCCGAAGCCGCCGCCGAAACTGCCGCCGCCGAACGGGCCGACTCCGCCATGCCAGCCGCTCCACGGCCCGCGGCGGTTGCGCCGGTGTCCCATGCGACGCGCGGCGGCCGAGGCGGACGACAGCACCGAAAAGAACATGAAGCCGATGATGAGCAGGGTGATGATCATCCCCGGCGGGATCTGCCGGCGCTGCCGGCGCGAAGAGGCGGGCGGCGGCACGCCCTCGAGCGCGACCCCGCGCCGCGCGGCGACGCGGTTGACGAGCGCGCTCGTCCCTTCGAGCAGGCCGGCGCCCATCTCGCCGCGGCGGAAGCGGGGCGTGATGACGTCGCGGATCGTCTGTCCCGCGAACGCGTCGGTGATGTGCTCCTCGAGGCCGTAGCCGACCTCGATGCGCACCTTCCGGTCCTGCACCGCCACCAGGATCAGCGCGCCGTTGTCCTGGCCCTGCCGGCCCAGGCCCTTGCGGTGGTTCTCGAACATCCGCACGGCCATCTCCTCGATGCTGCCGAACGGCGCGAACGTGTCGACCGTGGCGACGACGATGACGTCGCCGCTGGCGCGCTCGAGCGCGCGGATGCGCGCGTCGATCTCGCGCGCGCTGGCCGCGTCGATGACGTTCGCGAAGTCGTTGACGGGAGCGGTGAGCGCGGGCAGGTCCTCGGCGGCCGCCGCCCCGGCAAGCGCCGCCAGCACCAGCGCGGCGGCGGCGAGCCGGGCGCGTATCACCGCGCGCGCTCCTCGTGCCTGTCGAGCGCCTGCCACAGCCGCTCGGCGGCGTCGAGATACACCGGCATCACCGCAGACGGATCGAAGTCGGTGTCGACGGCGATGGCCAGCAGCCCGCGAATGGTGTCGACCGGCAGCGACAGCCGGGCGGCGCCGAATACGGCCAGATCCTCGTCGGCGTCGGCCGGATGGCCGGCGAGCCGCGCGGCGTTGGCGATGAGCGCGCGGAACGGGTCGATCGACGCGGCAATCAGGTCGCGGCCTTCCGACGCGCGCCCGCCGGTGGCCATCGCGCCCGCGCGCAGGTGCAGCACATGCCCTTTCGCGAGCACTTCCAGCGCGCGGCGCGCGTCGGCGTCCGCCACGGCCGCGCCGTCGAACGGCGGCGTGCCGGCAATGACCACATGTCGCCGCAGGATGGCGCCGTATTCGATCGGAAACGTATCGAGCGAGCGGCGGAATTCGACCGGCGTCAGCAGCAGCGGGACGGCAAGGTCGAGCCGCGCCCAGCCGTCGGCCACCCGCGCGGCCGCGGCGAGATCGGCGACGCCGATCGAGTCGGCAAACGCGGCGGCGTGGCGCGTGTCATAGGCCACCAGCGCCACGAACCGTCCGCCGAAGATGCGCTCCAGATCCGCCGCGAGCCGCGCGAACGCGGCGCGGCGATCGTCGGAAATCCCGAAACCAAGCATGGCAGAGATGGTACCTCACGGTAGGTTGGATAGAATTGCCTGCGATGCGTCTTCGCACGCTGCGTGTCGGCTGCTTCGGCGGCGGCACCGGCCTTCCCAGCCTCCTCGGCGGCCTGCGCGCCATTCCCTGGCTCGATCTCAACGCCGTGGTGACGATGTTCGATTCGGGCGGCAGCTCCGGGCAGCTGCGCGACGAGCTCGGCGTGCTGCCGCCGGGCGACATCCTGAAGTGCGCGCTCGCGCTCGCGCGCAACGAGCGCGAGGCGCGGCGGCTGCTGCTCGCGCGGCTGCCGTCGCTGGATGCCGCGACGGATCGCGGCTCGGAGCCGCTCCGCGGGCACGAGCGGCTCGGCGGCCACACCGGCGGCAACCTGTTGCTGTCGATGATGGCGCAGTACAGCGGCGACTTCACCGCGGCGATCGACGGCCTGCAGTCGCTGCTCGGCTGCGTTGGCCGCGTCTGGCCGATCAGCGTCGAGCCGGCCACCGTGTGCGCCGCATACAGCGACGGCAGCACTATGCGGGGCGAAGTGGAAGTGGACGCCGAGCAGGTGATGGGGCGCCCCGTGGCGCGCGTCTGGCTCGAGCCCGACGTCGAGATTCATCCCGCCGTCGCGCAGGCGATCGCCTCGTTCGACGCTGTCGTGATCGGCCCCGGCAGCTTCTATACGAGCCTGATGCCGATTCTGCTGGTCAAGGGCGCGCGCGAAGCGCTCGGCCGCGTCAACGGTCCCATCGTCTTTGTCGCCAATCTGCTGTCGGAGGGATCCGGCATGGAAGGCATGACCGCCGCCGACGCGGCGTCGCTCATCGAGGCCGCCATCGGTCGCCCCGTCGACATCGTCGTGTTCAACACGGGCCGGCCCGACGCCGACGCGCTGGCGCGCTATGCGCGCGAGCGCAAGACGCCGCTGGAGCTCGGCGCGCTGGCCGGCAGCTGCGATGTAGTGACGGGAAACTTCTGGCGCGGCGAGATCGCGCGCCACGACCGGCGCAGACTGGGCACCGCCGTTTGGGCGACGCTGGCGCGCCGGCTGTGTACTTGAAATGTAAATGGTAAAAGGTAAATAGCATCGTCTATTGGGCTATCGCTGCCGCTTCAGTGCGACCAATAGCTCAATAGTCGATGCTATTTACAATTTACTATTTACAATTCACTTGCTTTTCACAGCCGTCCATGGGATTTCCCCGAACTGGGCGGAGGCGACGCCGGCGAGCGAGCCGTCTTCCTTCACCGTGCCGGTGAAGCTGATGTCCATCGGACCGGCGTCCTGCGGCACCGAGACCGCGAACGCGATCTTGTTGTCGGCGAACTCGCCCTCCAGCGCAACTTCGCCCTGCGGGCCGGCCAGCGTGCCCGTCAGCTTCCTGCCTTCGGTCTTGAAGACCGCGGTCACCGACATCGGGCTTCCGTCGGGGCCCGTCACCGTCATGTTCCACGTGCCGTCGACCTTGATCGGCTTCGCGGCCGCGGCCGCCTGCGCCATGGCGGAAATCGGGGCGGCGGCCAGAACGGCGGCAGCCGTCAGTACGAGAATCATTTTTCGCGAGAGGTTGTCCATGTCACTTCTCCCAGTTCACCGAATGTCGCCCTGCCGGCGGTGCCGTCCACGGGAGACGAGCCGTATCTGCCTGTATAGGTTCCGGAAAGTTTACCCTGTTTCTCGACCAGCTCCAGCAGAGGTGTCGCCCGGCCGACGGCCATCTCCAGTGTTAGCCGCCACTTGCCGGAAAGATCGACACGGTTCTATCCTCCAAAGCTCCGCTGAAAGAGTTCTTCAACCGCCTGCTTCCCGTTGCCCTGCAACATCCGCGTGCCGGTGCCCGTCACGTGCGGATGCGTGATCGTCGGAAGGTCCGTTGCGTCGCGCCGGTGCCATG
>DATKDT010000135.1:0-12588 GCA_035512575.1 Vicinamibacterales bacterium
TGCATCGTGAACGCTTCGAGCGAGCCGTGCGCGGCGGCAAGCGTGATCTCGCGCTGTTCGGGCGCGAAGCCCGCCAGCAGCAGGACGATGGTGTAGCGGCCGGGCTTCAGGCCCTTGATGATGAAGGTGCCGTCGGGCGCCGAGACCGTTCGCTGCACCAGCGCGCCGGCCTGGCGCACCTCAACGCTGACGCCGGGCAGCGCGCCGCCCGCGGTGTCGCGCGCGATGCCGCGAATTTCACCGGGCGGGACGGAACCCTGATGCTGCTGAGCGAGAACGAGAAGCGGGGTGAGGGCGAAGAGACAGAGAACGAGTGAAAGTGCGCGAGGCCGCATGTTCTACCTCCAGAATGTCGCTGAAGGAGTTAGACACGGGTTGGCGGGAGTTGGCCTTCACCGCCGAACGCCGAACGGCCGAACGTCCGAACGCCAGCGTCGACAGAGATGTATACAGACCTCCACCGCCTTCTCCATGTCCTGGATGCTGACCCATTCGAGGCGCGAGTGGATGTTGTGTTGTCCCGAGAAGAGATTCGGCGTCGGCAGGCCCATCGCCGACAGCTTCGCGCCGTCGGTGCCGCCGCGGATGGGCTTCCGGATCACCTCGAGACCCCCGGCGCGGATGGCTTCTTCCGCGTACGTCACGACGTGCGGATGGCGCGCGAGCGCATCGCGCATGTTGCGGTACTGCTCGGTGCGCGCGACATCGGCCGCGACACCGGGCACGCGCCCCGCCGCCTCGCGCGCAAGGCGCTCGACGAGCGCGCCGTGCCGATCGAGCGCATCGAGATCGAAGTCGCGGAGGATCAGATGCACGCTCGCGCGCTCGACGCCGCCCCCCACCGTGTGCGGATGCACGAAGCCGTCGCGATCGCTCGTGCGTTCGGGCGACAGCTCCGGCGGCAGCGACGCAAGGAAGTGCCCGAGCGCGCGAAGCGCGTTTGCCAGCTTGTCCTTCGCGTATCCCGGATGCGTGTTGAATCCGGTGAAGGTCGCCGTCACGCCGTCGGCGTTGAAATTCTCCGCTTCGATCTCGCCCACGTCGCCGCCGTCGAGCGTGTAGGCGGCGACGGCGCCGAAGGCCGCGATGTCGAAATCATCGGCGCCGCGCCCGACTTCCTCATCGGTTGTGAAGGCGATACTGACGGGCCCGTGCGGTTCGCCGCCGGCCGCCAGCCGCTCGGCCAGCGTCATGACGATGGCCACGCCTGCCTTGTCGTCGGCGCCCAGCAGCGTCGTGCCCGATGCCGTGACGATGTCGTGGCCGATCTTCGCGGCAAGCGCGGGCTGCTCGGCGGCGCGGAGGGCCAGTGACGGGTCGTCGGGAAAGCGGAGATCGCGGCCGTCGTAGGCGCGATGCACGATTGGGGTGACGCCTTCGCCGCTGACTTCCGGCGACGTGTCGACGTGCGCGACGAAGCCCACACAGGGCGCATGTTCGAATCCCTGCGATGCGGGAATGCGCGCCAGAAGAAGGCCGGTACGAAGATCCGGCGCAAGTCCGAAGCCGCGAAGCTCCGCGGCCAGGCGCTCCAGCATCACCTGCTGCCCGTCCGAGCTCGGCTTCGTTGTGACGGCCGGGTCCGCCGTCGTCGCAATCCGCGCGTATTCGCTAAATCTTTCCCCGATCCGAACCATCCTGAGAGAATAGACGAACCGCAACGCGTTGGCAGGAGGTTCGGGGGTTCGGAAGTTTGCTTGTGGCCGGCTCGCGCGGTGCGCTCGCGGCCGTTAGTTTCTTTGGAACCAGACAAGCGAACTTCCGAACCCCGAACTTCCGAACCTCCGAACTCCGACTATGCGTGGCGCAGCGCCGCCAGTGGATCCAGCCGCGCCGCCCGCCGGGCGGGGATGAGGGCCGCGATAGTGGCGACGCCCAGCAGCACCACGACCGCGAGGCCGTACGCCAGGGGATCGCGCGGCGCGACGCCGACCAACACGCTGCCGAGCGCGCCTGACGTGGTCCAGGCGGCGGCGAGGCCCGCGACGATGCCGGCGGCCACCAGCGTGAGGGCGTCACGGAGAATCAGTCCGAGCACGCTTTCGGGCCGCGCGCCGAGCGCCATCCGGATGCCGATCTCGCGCGTGCGGCGGCTGACGTTGAACGCCAACACGCCGTACAGGCCGATCGCGGCGAGACCGAGCGCCAGCGCGCCCACCATCCCGAGCAGCATCGCTCCGGCCCGCACCGGAAAGAGCGTCGTCTCGATTTGCGCCGCGTACGGCTGCAGCTCCAGGAAGAACATCCGCGGATCGAGCGCGAGAATCTCGCGGCGCAGCGTCGTCGCGAGCTGATCGTCGGGAAGCGAGCCGCGGATGACGAGGCTGTTGCCGCCCGTGCGCCGCTGATCGAGCGAAAGATGGATGAACGGGCGCGGCGGCTCGCCGACCGATCGCACCGGATGCGCCGCCGAGACGCCGATGATGTCGACGACCGGCCCGCTCGGCGTGCGCGCGCGCAGCCGCTTGCCGACGGCGCTCTCGCCCGGAAAGTACCTTCGCGCCATCGTCTCGTTGATCACCGCCACGAGCGGCGAGTCCGGCGTGTCGCGCTCGCTGAAGTTCCGGCCCTCGATGAGGCGGATGCCCATGGTGTCGAAGTAGTGGCGATCGACGCGCGTCACGTCGAGCGACAGGCCGTGCTTCCCTGAGAGATCGGGGCGGCCCTCGATGAAGAACTCCGAGAACTGATAGTTGATGGAGAAGGGCAGGCGCTCGGCGAGAGCCGCGTCGGTGATGCCGGGCGCCGCGCGCAGCCGATCGGCCGCCTCGCGGAAGAACCGCAGCCCCGCCTCGTCCTCGTACCCGATCATCGTCGGCGCGAAGGTCGCGTAGGCGAGACCGCGCTGCTCGAAGCCGACGTCGATGACGCGGGCGGCGGCGACGCTGCGGACCAGAAGCGCCGCGGAGACCACGAGCACGGTCGACACGGCGACCTGGGTGACGACGAGCAGCGAGCGCAGGGACAGGCGGCGCGATGCCCGGCCGCCGGGCGCGTCGCCCTTGAGCGCGGGCACGAGCGACGGCCGCGAGGCCTGCAGCGCCGGCACGAGTCCGAAGACCAGGCCCGTGGTCAGCGACACCGCGAACGCGAACAGCAGCACGCGCGCGTCGATGGCGACGTCGAGCGCGAGCGGCAGCGGAAGCGGCAGGGGAAGGCTGACCGCCCAGGCGGCGAGCAGCGTGCCGAGGGCGCCGCCGCCGAGCGCGAGCAGCAGGTTCTCGGCCAGCAGCTGCCGGGCCAGCCGCCCGCGCCCCGCCCCGATAGCCGCGCGCACGGCCATCTCGCGCGAGCGCGCCGCGCCGCGGGCGAGCAGCATGTTCGCGATGTTGGCGCAGGCGACGAGCAGGACGAGGCCGACCGCCGCCACGAGCAGCGCCGCGAGCGGCGTCAGCATGCCGTCGAGCTCGGGATGCAGCCGCACCTGATCGGCGCGAAGGACGGTGATGCCGACGCCCTCGTTGGTTCCCGGAAAGTCGGCGGCGAGCGCAGCCATGATCGACGAGAGCTCGGCGCCGGCCTGTTCGACGGTCGCGCCCGGCTGCAGCCGTCCCTTGAGGAACATCCATCGCTGGCCGCGGCGGTCGAACCGCGTCGTGCCAGTCGTACCGGTGCTCGCGTTGTACCCGACCGGTTCGACGTCTTCGGCCATGCTGGCGGGCAGCCACAGGTCGGCGATCATGCCGGGCATCAGGCCGTGAAACGTCGGCGGCGCGATGCCGACGATCGTGCAGGCCTTGCCGCGGATTCGAACGGTGCGGCCGATCGCGTCGGGGGCGGATCCGAGCTCGCGCTTCCAGAACGCGTCGCTGATGATCATGGCCGGCGGCGCGCCCGCGCGGTCGTCGGCCGGCGTGAAGCCGGCGCCGCGCGCCAGCGGCACGCCGATCACGTCGAAGTAGTTCGCCGTCACCAGCTCGCCGAGCGCGAGCGACGCGACGCCGTCGCGCTCCAGGCTCGCGAACATCAGCGAATGTCCCGACAGGCCGCCGAGCGTGGTCGTGCGCTCGCGCAGGTCGTGGTAGTCGGGCAGCGAGGCGGTCGCGTAGCGGTAGCCGTCCTTCTCGCTCGTGTAGATCGTCACGAGCCGATCCGGGTCGGCGACCGGCAGGGGCCGCAGCAGGATGCCGTTGACCACCGTGAACACGGCCGTGTTGAAGCCGATGCCGAGCGCGAGCGACAGCAGCGCCACCGCGGTGAAGCCGGGGTTGCGCGCGAGGCCGCGCGCGCCGTAGCGGAGGTCGCGGGCGAGCGAGTCGAACATGTGCGCTCCTTTGTGGGGCGGTGGAAGGACGGTGACGGGGCGGCGCCGCCGGCCGATGGCGGCATGCGCGGCTTCGGCGATGAAGATGGCGGCGGCGACGGCGCGCGGCGCGCGCGCGCACCGGGCGGCGTAGGCGTCCTCGAGATCGCCGAGCAGCAGCTCGCGGTCGTCGCGCGGCAGCAGCGCCGACGCGAGGCGGCGGAGCGGCGCCGGCGGCCGTCGCGGTGCCGGCGTCATCCGAGCGAGTCCAGTTTCGGCTTGAGTCCGCGCGTCATGCGCGTCCAGGTGTCGTACGCGTGTGCGAGCGCCGCTTCGCCCGCCGGGTCGAGTGCGTAAATCTTGCGGCGGCGGCCGCCGCCGGACGGCTCGATCAGACTCGAGCGGACCAGCCCCTTGGCCTCCAGCCGTTCGAGCGTCGTGAACACGGCGCCCAGCCAGACCTTCCGGCCGCTGCCGGCCTCGACCGCGTCACGGATGGCCGCCGTGCCGGCGCCCGGGCCCAGCCGCAGAAGGGCCAGGAGCAGCAGCTGTTCGAACTCTCCGAGGTAGGCGCTCACGTGGGGTAGTTACGACTACATTGTAGGTATAGTTCCAGATCATGGTCGTGGGTACGCGGGTATGGTTGGCACGTTCGCCCGCCTTCAGCGAACCATCCCACCGCTTCCACTTTCCCACCGTCCACGTTAGCCACCCCAGCCACGTACCCACGTACCCACCACGCGGTGAGTCGCTGCTACGCGGCGTGCAGCGCGCGCTTGTCCTTCGGCGTGCGCCGGAACAGCCGCATCATGCGGTCGCGCCCGCCCGACAGAATGTCGTACACCGTCGGGATGACGAGCAGTGTCAGCAGCGTCGACGTGATGACGCCGCCGATGATCGCGCGGCCCATCGGCGCGCGGAAGTCGCCGCCTTCACCCGCGCCAATTGCCACGGGCGTCATGCCCGCGATCAACGCGAACGTCGTCATCAGGATCGGCCGCAGCCTGACGCGGCCGGCCTCGACGATCGCCTCGCGCCGCGGCATCCCCTTTTCCTCCGACCACTTCGCGAAGTCGATCAGCAGGATCGCGTTCTTGGCGACGATGCCCATCAGCAGGATGATGCCGATCATGCTCATGATGTTGAGCGTCGAGCCGGTGACGAGCAGGGCCAGCATCACGCCGATGAGCGACAGCGGAAGCGAGACGAGGATCGCGATCGGATCCAGGAACGATCCGAACTGCACGACGAGCACGAAATACATCAGCAGCAGCGCCAGGCCCATTGCCGCGATGATCCGGCCGAACACTTCCTGTTGATCCTCCGTCTCGCCGCCCTGCCGCATCGAGTAGCCGGGCGGGAAGTTCACGCCGGTGAGCTTCCCGTCGATGTCGCGCAGCACGTCGGTGAGCGGGCGGCCCTGCGTGTTGGCCTGCACCGACACCACGCGGTCGCGATCGAGGTGATCGATCCGCGCGGGACCGAGCGACGGCGTGATCGACGCGACCTGCCCGAGCGGCAGCGTGACCGGCCGGCCTTCCGCGTCGCGCACCACCAGCGGCAGCGACTCGAGATCGGTGACGCGCCGGCGCGATTCGGGCGCCAGGCGCACGGTGACGTCGCGCGTCCTGCCGGTCGGATCGACCCAGTCGCCCGAGTCGATGCCGGCAAACGCCGGCCGCAGCACCTGCGCGATGTCGGCCACCGTCAGCCCCAGCGTGCCGGCGAGCGGCCGGTCGAGCGTGACGTCGAACTCCGGCTTCTGTCCCTTCGTCGACAGGCCGACGTCCACGGCGCCGGGCACCGTCCGCACCTCGGCCGCGATCTGCTCGGCCAGCCGCACGAGCTCGCCGGCGTCCGGTCCCTGCACCTGCAGCTGGATCTGCTTCATGTTGTCCATGCGGCCGCTCGAGATCGCGGCGGTGATGCCGCCGACGCGCGAGACCTCCTCGCGCAGGCCGTTCGCGATGGTGTCCTGGTGGCGATCGCGGTCGGCCTTCGGCACGAGCCGCACGTAGATCATGCCCTCGTCGACCGCGCCCGACCGGCCGCCGATCGTCGTGTAGGTGTAGGCGACCTCGGGCTTCGCGCGCGCAAGGGCCGCGATCTCCTCGGCCTTCTGCGTCGTGTAGGACAGATTCGAGCCGGGCGGCGTCTCGATGTTGATGTTGAACTCCGAGATGTCCTGCACCGGGAAGAAGCTGCCGCCGATCACGCCCATCGCCGGCAGCGCGAGCGCGCCCGCGAACGTGGCCAGCGCGAGCGCGATCATCGCCAGCCGATGCCGCAGCGCCCAGCCGATGACGCGCTTGTAGCCGTTGGCCTGACGGTCGAACCAGCGGTTGAACCCCGCCAGCTTCCGCGACACCCAGAAGCGGTCCTTCTCTTCCATGTGCGGATCGGGCCAGTAGGCCGACAGCATCGGGTCGAGCGAGAAGCTGACGAACAGCGACACGAGCACCGAGCACGCAATGGTCAGCGCGAACGGCGCGAACCACTGCTCGGCAATCCCGCCCATGAACGCCATGGGCACGAACACCACCACGATCGACAGCGTCGTCGCCGCCACCGCCAGGCCGATTTCGTCGGTGCCTTCGTGCGCGGCGGTGTAATGGTCCTTGCCCATCTCGACGTGCCGCACGATGTTCTCGCGCACCACAATCGCATCGTCAATCAGAATGCCGATGGCGAGCGAGAGGCCCAGCAGCGACATCGTGTTGAGCGTGAAGCCCCAGGCCCACACCGCCACGAACGCCGCGAGCACCGAGACCGGCAGGGCGAGACCGGTAATGATCGTGGAGCGCCACGAATTGAGGAACAGGAACACGGTAAGGACGGTGAGCAGCGCGCCCTCGAGCAGCGCTGTCTGCACGTTGCGCACGGAGTTGTCGACGCGCGTGCCGGCGTCGCGCACGATTTCCAGTGTGACCCCGGCCGGCAGCGTCGCGCGCAGCGCCTCCACCTTGTCGCGCACGGCGGTCGACACCGCCGTCGTGCTGAAGCCCTTCGCCTTGACGATGTCGATGCCGACCGCTTCGCGGCCTGAATAGACGGCCGCCGAGCGCGGCTCCTCGGTGCCGACGCGCACGTCGGCCACGTCGCCGAGGCGCACGAGGCGCCCGCTGCGGTCGGCGATGACGATGCGGCGGAAGTCCTCGATGGTCTCGACGCGGCCGCGCAGGCGGATCGTGCGCTCGTCGGTCTCGGCGGTGATGCGGCCGACCGGCACGGCCAGGTTCTGCGCGCGCAACGCGCCGACGACCTCGCCCACGCCGATGCCCGCGGCCTGCAGCGCCTCGGGCCGCACGCCGACCTCGACCTCGCGATCGCGGTTGCCCGAGATGGTGACGTCGCCGACGCCCGTGATCGCGCGGAGCTCGCGCGTGATGTGCGGGTCGGCAATCAGCGTGAGCTCGGGCGCCTCGACGGTGGTGGAGGCGAGCGCGAGCGACACAATCGGCAGGTTCGCCGGATCGAACCGCACCAGAATCGGCTCCTCCATCTCCACGGGCAGGTCGTTGCGGAGCGCGTTGATCTGGTCGCGGATTTCCTGCGACGCCTCGCGCACGTCCTTCTCGAAGACGAACTCGACGAGGATCGTGGCGAAGCTGTCGAGCGCCGACGAGGTGATCTTGCTGACACCGCTCAGGCCGGCGACCGCTTCCTCGATCGGCTCGAGAATTTCACGCTCGACCTGGTCGGGCGATGCGCCGGGATAGGGAATGTTGATCGAGATGATCGGCGGCTCGATCTCCGGGAACTCGTCGGTGTCGAGCTGCAGCAGCGCGAACAGGCCGAACACCACGAGCGCGATCATCGAGACGACCGTGATGATCGGCCGTCGAATGGCGAAATCCGAGATGAACATCTACTTGACTTCCACCAGCGTGCCGGGCGTGAGCGACTTCACGGCTCCGACCAGCACCGTGTCGCCCTCGGCGAGGCCCGCGGTGATCTCGACGACGTCGCGCTCGTGATCGCGGACGCCGGCGGTCACCGGCACGCGCTCGACCCTGCCGTCGCGGATGCGCGAGACCGACGGCGACGGGCCCGTCTCGTCGAGCGCGCCCAGCGGCACGACCAGCGCGCGATGCATCTCGGCGTTGACGCGGCCCTCCGCGAACAGGCCGCCGATCAGGCGCCCGCCCGTGTTGGGGATGGCGACGAAGATCGACACCTGGCGCGTGACCGGGTCGGCCGACGGGCTGATGCGCTCGATGCGCCCGGTGAACGGCTGATCGGGATAGCCGCGGACGCGGAACTCCACCGGCGCGCCGATGCGCAGCAGGCCGATCTGATCGGACGGCACCGACGCCTCGAGGCGCATGCTCGAGGGATCGATCACCGTGAACAGCGGCGTGCCGGGCGCGACGACGTCGCCGGTGTTGGCCATGCGGGCCGAGACGACGCCGGAAATCGGCGCGCGGAGGATCGTGTCGCTGATCTGCTGGCGCGCCGACGTCAGGCGCGACTCGGCCGCGGCGAGCTGCGCGCGCGCGGCCGCCACGCCGTTGTTGGCCATGTCGAGGTCGCGCTGCGCCATCGCGCCGCCTGTGACGAGCGACGAGACGCGCGACGCCTCGGTCGTGGCGATGTCGAGGGCCGTGCGCGCCGAGGCGGCGCCGGTCTCGGCCGAGGCGACGGCCGACTGCAGGTCGCGCGCCTCGATGCGGCCGACGGCCGCGCCGCGCGCGACGGGACGGCCTTCCTCGACGGCGAGCGCGGTGATCGAGCCGCCGACTTCGGCGCGCGCCGTGGCTTCACGAGCCGGCGCGAGCTGGCCCGAAATGCGCGGGCCGGTCTGCAGCTCGGCGATCGTGACGCGCGCCGCGGCGCTGGCCGCGATGGTGGTGGGCGCCGGCGGCGCCGCGGCCTCGGGCGCGCCCTCGCGGCCGCACGCGGCGAGCGACGCGGCCGCGAGCAGGACCGCCAGCGATTTGGCGATCTGGTGATTTGGTGATCTTGTGATCTTCTGAAACATCTGTTAACGACCCGTGAGCGAAAGAGGAAGATTCGGCAGCAGCGCGAGCCGCGCGCGCGCCACCTGCAGATCGCGCGCGGCCTGCGCGCGGTTGGCCTCGGCCGATTCGAGCGCCAGGCGCGAGTCGGCGAGCTCGAGCTGCGTGGAAATGCCTTCGCGATAGCGCAGCTCGGCGATCTCGTACGCGCGCCGCGCCTGCGCCACGGTGCCGGCGCTCGCGGTCCACGTGGCTTCGGCGGCAATCAGCTCCTGGCGCGCGGTCTCGCTGTCGAGCGCGGTGAGCTCGCGCGTCTGCTGCAGGCGCGCGCGCGACGCGGCGACGTCGGCGGCCGCCACCATCTCGTCGGCCGTCAGCCGGCCGCCGGTCAGGATGGGCACGCTCATCGACGCGCCCACCGTCCAGTTGGTGCGCCAGCCGGTGGGGAAGAGGCCGCCGGGATACGCGACTTCGCCGAGGTTCGACACGACGCTGACCGTCGGCATCCGCTGCGCTTTTGCAACCGACAGCGCGGCGTCGCTCAACGCGACGGAGGCTTCCGCCTGTCGCACGGCCGAGCGGGTGACGCCGGTGGCTGCCGCGGCGAGCGCGACTTCTCCCGCCGCCGCTAACGCGCCGGCGAAGACCGCGGGCGGCGGCAGCGCCGTGTCGGTGAGACCGGCCTCGAGCTGCACCGCCGGTCCCGGCGGCAGGTCGAGCAGCTGCCTGAGCCGCAGGTAGGCGATGTCGCGCTGCGAGCGCGCGCGAATCACCAGCGGCAGCTGGTTGTCGCGCGCGACCTCGGCGCGCAGCCGCTCGAATTCCGGCCGGCTGCCCGCCTCGAACATCGTCCGTGCCTGCTCGAAGAGCGCGTTCGCCTGCGCGTAGCTCGCTTCGGCGATCGTCACGAGCCGGTCGGCAAGCGCCGCGTCGTAGTACGCGCGCGTGACGTCGAGCGCGAGCTGCGCCCTGGCCCCGCTCAATGTCGCGTCGGCCAGCGAGTAGGACGCTTCCGCGAGCGCGCGCGCCGCGCCGACGCGGCCGCCCGAATACACGCCCTGCGTGAACGTCAGGTTCGCGCGCCAGGTGTTCCTGCGCCCGAACGGCAGCCCGCCGTCTTCATCGTCGCCGCCGCCGAAGCTGAAGCCGCCAACGGCGCCGCAGTCGAGCGCGCGCTCGATTTCGGCCACGCGATCGATCAGCGGGCGTGTGGCGTCGATGTCGAGCGCCGGACAGGGCGGTCCCGCCGAATCGAAGAGCCCGGAGAATTCGGATGCGAGCGCCCGGTCGTACGACGCGCTGCCCGCCAGCTGCGGCCGCGTGAGGCTGCGCGCGCGCATGCGATCGCCTTCCGCGCGCGCGATGCCCGCCTCGGCGATGGCTACGTGCTCACTGGTGGCGCCCGCCAGGCGCAGCGCCTCTTCGAGCGTTAGCACCTGACGCGCCTGTGCGAAGCCGGAGGCGACGGAGGTAAAAAAACAGATTGTTACGGCCAGCACTCTCGACGCCACGCGACGCACCCTCCAGCACTCAGGCACTTCGAACTTCGAACCTCGAACTCCGAACTTCAAACTTGGCTCCGATTGCGGTGAGCAGCAGCCTGACGTATTGCGCAATCGCGTCGTCCGACGTGTTGGGGAAGCGCTCGGGCATCGCGTCGCGGCCCATCGCGTCGGAGAAGAGCGCGCCCATCAGCATGTTGGCGGCCGACCGCGCGTCCCACGTGCCGGCGGCGAGGCCCGACGCGCGCACACGCAGCAGGTACTCGTAGAGCTCGTTGTTGATCTGCACCGGCATCTTCAGCGTCGGCGAGTTCCGGTCGGGATGCTCGAGGTGATCGGCCATGCACGTGCGGATGAGCGTGCGCAGCTGATACATCCGGTGATGGTGCTCGCGGCACCAGTCGACCAGCTCGCGCTCGGGATCGCGCGGCTCGGCCGGCAGCGGCTCCACGCGGTGCTGATCGGCGAACCACCGCATCGCCGAGCAGATCAGGTCTTCCTTCTTGCCGAAGTGCCGGAACAGCGTGACTTCGTTGACGCCGGCTTCCTTCGCAATGCGCCGGGTGCTCGCCGCCTTCGTGCCGCCCTCGGCGAACAGCTTGACGGTTGACCTCAGCAGCGCCTCGCGCACTTCACTCCGCCGCCCTTCAGGCGTGGCCTTCGGTTGTTCTTTCATGTGAATTCCTCGTAGCGTGGTGCAAGCGCTTGCTTGCACAACTCTGCCTTAGACGTCGCGCCACTTCGGCGGGTTCCAAACTATAAACGGCGTGGAATCAACACGTTACGCGCACAGGTGCCGCGCTTGGCACGAGTGGTAGGTCTGACGCGGTGCGCAGGCGCGGTGTCCGGTGTTGATCAGCGACGCCGTTAAAAGATCGCAGGCGCGACCGCTCTTTGGCGCGCCCGCACCCCGGCGGCGCTGAGCAATACCGGACACCGCGCCGAGCATCACCGGACACGCCGAGCATCAGGGGAGCTCTTGCCTCGTCTGGTACGATCCCGCCCATATCCATGCAGTTACCGCTGCCGCTGCTGCGCACCCGCGGAGGCGTCACCGTCATTCCGCTGCGCCCGGGCGCGGGATCAGTGCCGCTGCGCCTGGTGCGCCATCGCCGCGCGCGGCGCTACGTGCTGCGCGTGACGGGCGCGGGCGACGTGGTGGTCACGATGCCGCGCTGGGGATCGATCGGCGACGCGCGCGCGTTCGCCGGACAGCACGTGGAGTGGATCGCGCGCGAGCGGCTGCGCCGCGCGTCCGAGCCGGGCGCGCGCGGCTGGACGGCCGGCACGGAGATCTGGCTGCGCGGGGAGCGTTGCCGCGTCGAGCTTGAGGGCGACGCGGTGCGCGCGGGCGGCGTGTGCGCGCGGCTCGAGCCTGGCGCCGATGTGAAGGCCGCCCTGCGGAGCGCGCTGCGCGACACGGCGGCCCGCGAGCTGCCGCCCCGCCTCGCGGAGCTGGCCGCGGTCGCGGGTCTCCGCGTGACGCGCGTCACCGTGCGCGATCAGCGCTCGCGCTGGGGATCGTGTTCCACGCGCGGCGCCATCGCGCTCAACTGGCGACTGCTGATGATGCCGCCAGACGTCCGCGACTACGTGCTGTGGCACGAGCTCATGCACCTGAAGCGCGCCGATCACTCGCCCGCGTTCTGGAAGCTGGTGGAGCAGGTGTGCCCGGACTACCGGTCGGCCAAAGCCTGGCTGCTGAAGCACGGCAAAGAGCTGGCCTAATAGTCAAGCACGCGATAGCCCTCGTCCTTCGTCCACTGCACCCGCCGCGTCCGCGCCTGCTCACCCGGCATCGTCACGTACACCAGCACCTCGTCATAGGCTTCCGTTGCCGGCTCCACGATCCACTTCGCGATTGCGACCGCGCGCTCGGGATCGG
>DATKDT010000136.1:0-46878 GCA_035512575.1 Vicinamibacterales bacterium
GCCGACCTCGGGCCCGGCGACTGCTTCGGCGAGATGTCGCTCGTCACCGGCGAGCCGCGCGCCGCGAGCGTCGCCGCCCGCGGCGACTGCCTCGCCATCGAGATTCCCGCCGACGCCTTCGCGGAACTCGCACGCGTCAATCCCGTCGCCGTCGAGCGCGTCGCGGCCCTCGCGGCCGAACGCCGAGGCCCCCTCGAAGCCGCCCGGCTCGCCGCGCACGCCGGCGCTCCGGCCACGGTGACCGGAGGGCTGCTCTCACGGATGAAGCGATGGATGTTAAAGACGAAAGACTGAAGACTGAAGACTGAAGGCAAGACTAAAGACTAAAGACTAAAGACGAAAGGTTGGCACGCTCGTCGCTTTCGGGGCGAGCGTGCCGAGATACACGACCGACCTCCGGCAACGGTCCAAGGACTTTGCCGTTGCCGCTTATGGGCTTTCCAAAGACACCCGCGCGCGCCATCCGGCGTTGCGCAACGCCTGTGATCAGATGTTCGACGCCGCCAGCAGCGTCGGCGCCAATCTCGCTGAAAACGATGGACTTAACACGCGCAAGGAACTCGCCGCACGCTACGCGATAGCCCTCAGAGAAGCGAAGGAAACCAAGTACTGGCTGGACGTGCTCCACGGAGCCGAGCCCACCCTCGAACCCCAGACCGCGCCCCTGATCGCCGAGTGCAAAGAGTTCATCGCGATGATGACGACGGCGCTTAAGAAACTGCGTACTTAATCCTAGGTCGCCGCCCCCACGGCTTGCGTCTTTAGTCTTCCGTCTTGCCTTTAGTCTTAAGTCTTCAGTCTTTCGTCTTTACCTGATCCCCCTGTACCCCCGCTCGTATCCTTCCCTGAACGCCTGCCGGTACGCCGTCTTCCACTGCTCGCGCGTGCCATACCGGCGGTCGTAGCCGCGGTCGCCCTCGCGATAGCGCTTCGCCCGCACCGGATCGAACCGATCCCCGTCGCGCCCGTCCTCGAGCCCCTGCCGGTAGCCGTCTTCGAAGCCGGCGGCCGTCGCGGGATCGGCGTACACGCCGCCACCGTACCCGCCGCGATCATTCCGCCTGTATGCCTCCGTATAGCCTCGCTCGAACCCGTCACGGAAGGCGCGGTTCCCCGCGCGCTGCCAGTCGCGCTCGTCGCGATAGTTGAACCGCTCGCCGCGCCGCGCGTCGGTCTCGCCGGCCCGGACGCCAAGCCGGAAGCCCTGATCGAACTGCGCCTGCGACGTGCTCGCCCGTGGAAAGCCGCGTCCGCCCTGCGCGTAGGCGACGCCGCACGCGCTCGTGGCGACGAGCGCCAGGACGCCAATCATGCCCGCGGCCAGGCGTGTGATGGATGAAGACATGGTGCACTCCGTTGCTCGTGGCGGCTGGCACGAGGCGCTAGTGCAAACGGATTGCCGGAGCGAAAAATTAGGGACAGACCCGAATTTCCGCCGGAATTCTCAGAGCGGAAATTCGGGTCTGTCCCCATTTTTCGCCTTCACTGCGTCCAAACGAGGACGCGCTTGCCCCGGCGGTCGCGATGATCCAGCAGCAGCGCCGGGCCGTAGCGCTCGAGCTCCTCGGCCGACAGCCGCAGGTCGTCGAAGTTGACGCCGTCGCCCGATCCCAGCTTGATGTTCTCGCGCCCCATGCGCAGCATCCAGAACGGAATCGACACCCGCACAATCCGCGAGTCCTCATCGTCGTACGCCATCACGTGCATCGTCTGCGGCTTCTCCGCGGGCGGGGTGTCGGGCGGACGCCGCGACAGCGTCACGCGCTGGTCGTCGTCGAGCGTGATGAGCGGCGCGTCCTTGAAGCGCGCGCGCACCTCCTCGAACGACGCGCCGGCCTGCACCGGCGTCGCCTGCTCCATCCGCATGTTGTTGGCGAGGAAATAGAAGCCGAAGGCCGCGAAGCCGACGATGCAGACGACGATGAAGAGGACGACGCCGAGGACGATCCAGAGCGCCTTGCGCGACTTGCGGGGAGGGGCGTCCGTGCCCGGGGAGCCGGGGTGTGTCGCCATGGTGCCCTAACGATAGCCCGATCCGGCCAGGCGCGCAGCTTCTTCCGTGCAGGCCGGATCCTGGTTCGCGGCGCAGATGCCGGAACCGCGCTGATAGAGCGCGATGGCCGCCGCGCGGTTGCCTTCGAGGTCGGCCGCCTTCCCGAGCTCCACGGTGATGCGGCCCTGCACCCAGCCGAGCGGCCCCTGCGCGAGCGCCGCTTCCAGATCGCGCCGCGCATCGGCCGGCTTGCGCAGCAGGATGCGCGCGCTGCCGCGCTTGTACAGCCACAACGCGCGCTCGCCCGGCATCTTCGCGCGGGTGTCCGCATCGAGCTTGCGCAGGCCTTCGGTGAGCACGGCCTCGGCCTCGGCGCCGCGGCCCGCGCGCACAGACGTGGCGCCACGCTCGAGCCACAACAGCCGGTTGCGCGGGAAGCGCCGCTGCAGCTCGCCCAGCAGCCGCAGCGCGTCGTCGAACCGCCTCTCGCGGTTGTACATGAGGATGAGCGCGAAGCGCGCTTCGATCTCCGTCTCGCGATGGCGCGCCGCCGCCTCGATCAGCTGGATGCCGCGTTCCTTGCCGCCCCCGAAGCCCACGATATATGCCGCCCATCGGGCGGGCAGCGAGAGCACCGACACGATGTAGCGATAGGTGCCGACGACGAGCCCGGCGTCGTGCCGGCTCGCGTCGCGCTCGAGGACGTCCTCGTGCAGGTTGTAGGCGCGCCGCGCGGCTCTGAAGGCCGCGCCGATGCGGCCCTCGATGGTGGCGACGTACGACGCCTGCAGGCCGAGCGCGGCGCCGAGGTCGTACATCGCCTCGACATCGCCGCGATTCGCCTTCACGCGCCGCTCGCCCAGCTCGATCGCCTTGCCGACGTACGCCCTGAAGTCGCCCTCGAGGCTGGCCGGCGGCTTCGGCAGCTTGAAGTCGGAGCGCGTCACGCCGCCCATATAGGAATCCACGGTGACCGATCCGCGCAGGAACAGAATCTTGAGCCACGTCACGATGGCGACGTGGCGGTGCGCATCGGTGCTCTGCGGATCCGCCGCGGCCGCCCCCTTCAGCAGCCTGATTGACTCGTCGTGATCGAGGTTGTACGCGAGCTCGTAGGCGCGCGCGTAGGTGGCCTCGGGCGAAGCAGGCTGTGCGGCGGCCAGCGACAGGAGCAGCAGATAGGTCATGAAAGGTAATGCGTAATTCCCAATCCTGCCGCCTTGGCGCGCTGGAGCACCAGGTGCGCGGCGACGACGTCCTCGACCGCGAGGCCCAGTGACTTGAAGATTGTGACGCCGGCATCGTCCTCGCGGCCGGGCGCGCGGCCCGCACAAATCTCGCCCAGCTCGGCCGAGATGGTTACGTTCGCGCCGTCCTGTTGCGCCAGCAGGATGTCGCCGGCCTCTTTCATCGCCGCGTCGCGCGAGTCGACGATGACGCGCGCGCGGGCCATGAGCGCGGCCGGCATCTCGCGCTGATTCGGGCGGCAGGCGCCGACGCCGATCACGTGCGTGCCGCCGGCAATCCAGCCGTCTTCGATGACCGGCGTCGCGGCCGACGTCACGAGCACGACGACGTCGGCGCCTTCCGCGGCCTGCTGCGCGCCGGTAGTGGGCCGGACTTTCAGGTCCGGCTCGTTCGGTCCGAGGAGTTTCTCGATATCTTTCGCCGCCGCCTCGCGATGTGCGGCGGTCGGACTCCAGATGCGGAATTCGCTGACGTCGAGCACGCGCGACAGCGCGTCGGCGTGGCTCCGCGCCTGGACTCCCGCGCCGATGATGGCGACGACGTGCGAGCCGGCGCGCGCGAGATGGCGGGCAGATACCGCCGACACGGCGGCGGTGCGCGCCTCGGTGATGTAACGGCCGTCGAGAATGGCCTCGAGCGCGCCGGTGTCGTGATCGATCAGGACGATGGTGGCGAGATGCGAGGGGAGGCCGCGATCGTGGTTCGCGGGGACGACGGTGACGAGCTTCATGCCTGCCGCAGCCGGGGAGGCGAGCGCCGCGGGCATGACGCCGAAGAATCCGTGCGTGCCGAGCTCGACAATCGAACGGACCGGCTGCTTCACCTGATCCGTGGAAAACAGCGCGAGCGCGTCCTGCATGGCGTCGATGAGGTCGCTCATCGGCAGCAGCTGCCTGACGTCCTGTTCACTCAACAAAAGGGCCATATGACCAGCATCTTAGTCCTGCCGAGCCGATCGTGCCGCCGGCTCAGCAGGGCGGTGGCATCGAGGTTGCGGTACCTGTTCTCGTGAAGAAACTCGCTCTCGTGATCGTCTTCCTGCTGGTGCTGCCGGGCTTCGGCCCGCCGGCGGGCGCGCAGGATCCCGCGATCTACAGCATGGTGTCGGACCTGCGGCAGCAGAGCCACGCGGATGCCCTGACGATCAAGGAAGAGTACCGGTCGATGATGGACACGGCGATGTTCGAGGACCGCGAGCATCTCCGCCGCGCGACCGACGCGGGCGAGCTCGTCCTCGTCTCGACCGTCGAGCTTTCACACGTGTATCCGAGGTTGAGCGGCCAGTCGCCGATTGGAGAGAAGGACCTCGAGCATCAGCCTCTCTACGTCGCGCTGAGGCCGGCCGCGATGGGCATGCTGATCGACATCACAGAGCGCGTGCAGTACGGCTCGCTCGAGTTGACGAGCCTGGTGCGCACCGCGGAGTACCAGAAGGCGCTGATGCGAGGCAACGGCAACGCGAACACCGACGTGCCGACGCATGCCATGGGCTACGCGATCGACATCGGACTGAAGTTCATGCCGCCCGACACCGCCACCGAGCTGCGGCGCGTGCTCGAGGAGATGCGCGCGGCCGGCGACATCTATTTCATCGCCGAAGCGAACCAGCTGACGTTTCACATCGTGCCGGTGCCGTCGCGCATCCCGCACTTCGAAGCGCTGTATCACCAGACGGTGGCCGCGGCCGCGCAGCCCGAGCCCGCGCCTGAGCCCGTGCCGGTCTACGACACGCCCGACACCTTCGGCTCGCGCGTCGCCGGCATCTGGTCGTGGATCACTGGTTTGTTTGATTAGCCGCTTCGCGCACCGTGTTGGCGTGAATGCGCGCGATGACGTTCACGTCGGCGCAATACCCTCCCGCCATCGTCAAGACCAACGGCACCCTCAGGCGCGCCGCGAGATCGACGACGCGGCTGTCGCGCTCGCGCAGGCCTTCAATCGAGAGCGCCAGTTTGCCCAGGCGATCGCCTTCGTAGGGATCGGCGCCGGCCACATAGAAGATCAGCTCCGGTTTCGCGCGATGATGCGCCGTCTCGAGCGCGTCGTCGAGCGCGGCGAGATACGCGAGATCGCCCGTGCCGTCGGGCAGCTCGACGTCGAGGTCGCTCTGCTCCTTGCAAAACGGAAAGTTCGACGCGGCGTGCAGCGAGAGCGTGAAGACGGAAGCGTCGTCCGCGAAGATGGCGGCGGTGCCGTTGCCCTGATGCACGTCGAGATCGACGATGAGAACTCGACCGATGCTGTGCTCGCGCTGCGCGATGCGCGCGGCGACCGCAACATCGTTGAAGACGCAGTAGCCCTCGCCGTGATCGGGAAAGGCGTGATGCGTGCCGCCGGCGAGATTCGCGGATGCGCCGGCGATGAGCGCCTGGCGGGTAGCGGCGACGGTGGCGCCGACCGAGCGGCGCGCGCGCTCGGCCATCGCGGGACTCCAGGGAAAGCCGATGCGGCGCTGCTCGACCGCGTCGAGCGTGCCGTCGATGACCGCGTCGACATAGCGCGGCGTGTGTACGATTCCGAGCTGTTCGCGCGTTGACGCCTCGGGCACCCGAAGGTCGCCGGCGTCGATGATGCCCTCGCTCACGACCAGCTCCCGCAGCCGCGAGTACTTCGTCATCGGGAAGGTGTGCCCGTCGGGCAGCGGCAGAACGAACTCGTCCGTGTAATAGGCGACCACCGCCGACTATACTGCCGCAGAATGCGCACCTTCCGCACCATTGACGCGCACACTGCGGGGGAGCCGCTGCGGCTGATTGTCGACGGCTGGCCCGAGCCCGAAGGCGCGACGATTCTGGAGCGCCGTGACTACGCGAAGCGGCGCCAGGATCGCTTTCGCCGCGCGCTGATGCTCGAGCCGCGCGGGCATGCCGACATGTACGGCGCGCTGCTGACGCCGCCGGAGCGCGAGGGCTCCGACACCGGCGTGCTGTTCATGCACAACGAAGGCTTCAGCACGATGTGCGGCCACGGCGTCATCGCCGTCGTCACCATCCTCATCGAACGCTTCGAGCAGTATGCGGGGGCGCGGGAGATCGTCCTCGACGTGCCCGCCGGCCGCATCGCCGCGCGCGCGCGTGTGACGGTGCGCAAGGACGGATCGCGCCGCGTCGAGAGCGTCGCGTTCGCGAACGTGCCGTCATTCGTGCTGGCCGCCGGCGTGCCGGTCACGGCGCGGGGCCGCACGTTCCGCGTAGACGTGGCGTTCGGCGGCGCCTTCTATGCCATCTGCGATGCCGAGGGCGCGGGCCTGGGCGTGGCGCCGGAGCGGCTGCACGACCTGCGCGAGCTGTCAGTCGAGATCCGCGCGCAGGTGGAGAAGGCGGTGCGGGTGGTCCATCCGCTCGAAGGCGGGCTGCACGGCATCTACGGCACGATCTTCACCGGCCCGCCCAACAGCAGCGCCGCCGACCTGCGCAACGTCACGGTCTTCGCCGACAGGGAAGTCGATCGCTCACCCTGCGGCAGCGGCACCGCCGCCGTGATGGCCGTACTCGACGCGATGGGCATGCTGCCGGCCGATCACGTCTTCACGCACGAAAGCATCATCGACACGACCTTCCGCGGCCGCGTCCTCGAGCGCACGATGGTCGCCGACCTGCCCGCCATCGTCGCCGAAATCGAAGGCAGCGCCAGCATTACAGGCGACCATGTCTTCGTGGTCAGCGACGACGACCCGCTGGCGGAGGGCTTTCGGCTCTAGTAGCCGATCGCCAGCCCGTCTTTGCGCGGATCCGACCCGCCCATCAGCACGCCCGTTTTCGGATCGATGAGGATGCCCTGGAAGCCGCCGAAGGCGCCGATGCTGTTGATCAGGCGATGGCCGCGGTCGTTCAGATAGAAGCGCGCCTCGGGCGTGATGGCCGACTCGAGCGCGAGGCCGTTGCCGGTGTGGCGGAAGCGCGGCGCCTCGCCGGCTTCCTGCACGTTCATGCCGAAGTCGATCAGGTTGATCAGCACCTGCACGTGCCCCTGCGGCTGCATGTCGCCGCCCATGACGCCGAACGACAGCCACGGTTTGCCGTCCTTCATCACCATCGCGGGCACGAGCGTGTGGAACGGGCGCTTGCCAGGCGCGACGACGTTCGGGTGCGCGGCGTCGAGGCTGAACTGGCTGCCGCGGTTGTGCAGCACGATGCCGGTGTCGCCGGCGACGATGCCGGAGCCGAAGCTTTCGTAAATCGATTGAATGAGCGAGACGACGTTGCCGTGGCGGTCGGCGACGGTGAGATAGATGGTGTCGCCCATGGCCGGCTTGACGTTGCCGGCGGCTCCAGGCTCCAGACCCCGGGCTCCAGGTACATCCGCGCCTCCCGGCGCGTAGTCTCGCGCGGCTCGCGCGGGGTTGATCTCGGCGCGGCGCTTCGCGGCGTAGTCCTTCGACAGCATCATCTTCAGCGCGTCGGGCTTGACGGCGTCCGGCGCGGCGAGGTGGGCATTGCGGTCGGCAAAGGCAATGCGCTTCGCCTCGGCGAGGTGATGCAGGTACGCGCCCGAGTTGTGGCCCATCGCCTTCAGGTCGAAGCCTTCGAGGATGTTCAGCATCTCGAGCGCGACGATGCCCTGCGTGTTCGGCGGCATCTCGTGCACGTCGTAGCCGCGATAGTTGGTGCTGATGGTCTCGACCCAGTCGGAGTGGTGCGCGGCCAAGTCGGCCGCGGTGAGGATGCCGTCGCGCGCCTGCAAATCCTTCACGATGCGCGCGGCCAGCTCGCCCTTGTAGAACGCGTCGCGGCCGCCTTTCGCGATGGCCTCGAGCGATGCAGCGAGATTCGGGTTGCGGAAAATCTCGCCGGGCTTCGGCGCGCGGCCGTCGACGAGGAACGTGCGCGCGGCGGCCGGATCGCGCGCCAGCGTGGCTTCTGAATTCGCCCACTGGTGCGCGAGCACTTCGGCGACGGCGTATCCATCGCGCGCGTGGCCGACGGCGGGCGCCAGCGCCTGCGCCATCGTGATGGTGCCGTGCTTCACCAACAGCTCCGACCAGCCGTCGACCACGCCGGGCACCGACACGGACAACTCGCCGCGATAGGGGATGCTCGTGAGCTTGCGGCCGGCGAAGAACGCCGGCGTCGCCGCCGCGCCCGCGCGCCCGCTCGCGTTGAGCGCCTTCAGCGTCCGCGTCTTCGCGTCGTAGACGATGGCGAACAAATCCCCGCCGATCCCGTTCATCGTCGGCTCGACGACGGAGAGGACGGCCGCGGCGGTGACGGCGGCGTCGATCGCGTTGCCGCCATCCATGAGCACCTTCAGGCCGGCGGCGCTCGCGAGCGGCTGGCTCGTGGCGATGACGCCATTGCGCGCCATGACGACAGAGCGTGTGGCGCGCGGGTTGGGCGTCGGGCGGTCGCCGGGCAGCTGAGGCGTCATGAACAGGGGCAGCAGCACGAGACAGGTCAGCAGGCTCGTTCGCATCCGGGGATTCTACGCTGCAGGCCCCGGCCGCGCGATAGGGCGCTCGGGCAAGTCCGTCGCCGCGCCACTCGCGCCAGCGCGGCCCGGCCGCGCGACCTGTTATCCTCTCTTCGATGTCCGCCCGCGAACGCGTCGCGCAGTTGCTGGCCGAGATGCCGGCCGAACCCCAGTATCCCAGCCAGGGCGCCACGCTGTTCATCGACCTCGAGCGGCAGACCGTCGCGCGCGCCTACACGCCGCTGGCGGTCGTGAAGCAGCTGCTGGCCGGCCGCGGCGCGAACATGTTCTACCTGCACCGGCTGCTCGACGAGTCGCGCACGCCGCTCGATCCCGACATCCCGCTGATTTTCGGCGCCGGCGTCCTCACTGGCCTCGTGCCGAGCGCGGCGCGCGGCAACGCGACGTCCTGGTCGCCCGAATCGGGCGTGCTGATGGACTGCAACTGCGGCGACTATTTCCCGTCGTTCATGAAAATGAACGGCATCGACCACATTGTTCTTTTCGGCCGTGCGCAGACTTGGACAATGCTGAAATTGACACAGCGTGGGGAGCCGGAGTTCCTGGACGCGGGGCAGTACGCAGGTCTGGACAACATCGACATGCGCGCGCGTGTGGCGGCGGATCTGGGCGGCACGTGGACGAAGGACCTCGCGATGGTCAACGTCACGCGCGCCGGCGAAAACCAGGTGCTGACTTCGGGCATCATGGGCGGACCGAAGGCGATCTATGCGCGCGGCGGCCCGGGCGCGAAGATGGGATCGCTGAACCTGAAAGCGATCGTCATCCAGGGCGCGGCGCAGGATGTGCCGACGGCAAAACCGTACAAGCCCTTCAACCGCGAAATTGCCATGAAGCTGCTTGGGACGTCGGTCGTCAAGCACGCGTTGAAGAAAGTCGGTACGCAGTTTCTGTATCGTCCCAGCCGCCTGCTCGGGGCGATGGGCACGAAGAACAATCAGGAAACGACGTGGACCGAAGAGCTCGACGCGGTGCACTTCGATCCGTTCCGTCCGGGGATGGAAGGGTGTTTCCGCTGTCCGGTGAACTGCCGGCCGCTCAATCAGCTCAATCAGGATCCGGCTGACAAGTACGGCCGTGGCGACGGGCCGGAGTACGTCACGCTCGGCAAGTTCGGTCCGAATCTCGGCATTGCCAACGTGCCGGCGATCATCCGTCTCAACAACATCTGCAACGATCTCGGCCTCGACACCTCGTCCACCGGGTCGGCGCTGGCGTGGGCGTTCGAGCTCTATCAGCGCGGCATCATCAATAAAGAACACACGGGCGGGCTCGAGCTCGGGTGGGGCGACGCGGCGCTGGTCGAGCGCCTGCTGTTCATGATGGCGGCGCGGGAAGGCTTCGGCAACGTGCTGGCCGACGGCACGCGCGCGGTGGAGAAGGGGCACTATCCGCCCGAGGCGCTGAAGCATCGCATGGCCGTCAAGAACCTGATGCAGAGCGATCCGCACGACGCGCGCATTCTGAAGGCGTTCGCGCTCGGCCTCGCGGTCGCCACGCGCGGCATGGATCATCTGCGCAATCGCGTGACGCTCGAGATCAACGCCCGGATCAATGACGATGCGGCGTTCAAGCAGGAGTTGTACGGCGCGGCGGTGAGTCCGGAGCCGAACAGCTATGTGGGCAAGGAAATCGCGGTGCGCGCCTGCGAGAACACCTACGCCGTCGGCGACTCGGTGGGGATGTGCCGCTTCACGACGAAGCTGTTCAACAGCCCCTCGCTGCCCGGCTTCGAGCAGTTCGCGCCGCAGCTGACCAACGTCACGGGCATCGACTTCACGGAAAGCGACCTCTCACGCATCGGCCTGACCATCATGGGCGTCGAGCGCATGATCAACGCGCGGCTCGGCCTGACGCGCAAGGACGACACGCTGCCCGAGCGCTGGTTCGAGGAGCCGATCACCTTCGGCAGCTATGCCGGCGAGAAGATCGATCGCACCGAGTTCGACGCGATGCTCACGCGCTTTTACGAGCTCTCGAATCTCGACGCCGAGGGCCATCCGAAGGCCGAATGGCGCGCCGAGCTCGAGGCGATGCTGGGGGAGAACAGGCCCCAGGCGTGATCACCGTCCGGCTTCCCGCCATGCTGCGCGTCGACGATGGCGCCGAGGAGATGGTCGTCGACGAGGCGGTTGCGACCGTCGGGCAGCTGGTGTCGGCGCTCGATCGGCTGCGCCCGGGCCTGGGCGAGCGCCTGCAGGACAGCCTCTTCAACTTCGCGGTGAACGACGCACTTGTCCTGCACGGCGCCGACGACTATCCGCTCCAGCCCGGCGACACGGTCGAGATTGTCCCGACGATTGCGGGGGGGTAGCAGAAACTGAGGGCTACCTCCCTATCCGCTCCCGAATCGTTCCCGTCTTGTTGAACGTCTGTCCTGCAACGTCGATGCTGATCCGATAGTCGCCGGGCGGCAGGGGAGGCGCGCCGCCGCCTCGGCCCGCGCCGCCGCGGCCGCCCTGGCCTGGGGGCGGTGAAGGGCGCATGTTCCAGGACACCTGATTGAGACCGGCTTCCGCGGGGCCCGTCAGCTCGCTCAGCACCTTGCCGCCGGCATCGGCCACCGTGACCTTCGCGCCTGCGGTGCTCTTCTCTCGGAGCCAGTATCGAATGACCAGCGCATCCGGCTCGTTCGGCACGCGGATGTAGCGGCTGCCGAACAGGTTGTAGTTGCCGATGGCGCTGAACCCGTAGCGGGCGCGCGGCTCGATGTCGAAGGCGTGCGCCCCGCCCGTGAACATCGACGGCCGCGCTTCCTGCAGCGGGCGGATGTCGCCAATCCAGATGCCGCGGCCATAGGTGCCAATCACCAGGTCGTTCTCGCGCGGATGCACGGTCAGGTCATGCACCGGCACCGTCGGCAGGTTGGCTTTCAGCCGCGACCAGTTCCCGCCGGCGTCAATCGACACCCAGACGCCGAGGTCGTTTCCCACAATCAGCAGGTCGCGATTGCGCCGATCCTGCACCACGACGTTGATGGGCGCGTCGGGAAGCCCGCTGCCAATCGACGTCCACGTGCGGCCGAAATCGGCCGTCCGATACAGGAACGGCCGGAAGTCGTCATTGCGGAAGCCGCTCTTCGCGACGAACGCGGTGCCCGCTTCGTGCGGTGACGCGAACACGCGACTCACGTAGCGGTCGACCGGCGCGCCCGCCGCGACGAGCGCCGGCGTCGCATCCACCCACGCCCCGCCCGCATCCCGCGTCACCTGCACCTTGCCATCGTCGGTCCCGACCCAGATCGTGCCGCCGGCCACCGGCGACTCCGAAATCGTCGTGATGGTGGCGTACGGAACATTGCGGCCGATCCTGTCGGGGTCGTTCGTCGTGAGGTCGGGGCTGATCTCTTCCCACGTGTCGCCGCGATCCTTCGTGCGCCACACGATCTGCGCGCCGGCATACAGCGTCGTCGGATCGTGCGGCGACAGCACCAGCGGCGCGATCCAGTTGTAGCGCAGCCGCGGTTTCGACGGATCCCGCCGAGGCGCAATCACCGTGCGCTGCCCGGTCGCCGCGTCGAACCGGCCGTGCCCGCCGAGCTCGCGCGTGTTGTAAACCCACCGGCTGTCGGTGGGGTCGACCTGGTTGTACATGCCGTCGCCCGGCCCGACGGTCGTCCACTGCTCGAGCGTGATGACGCCGGTCTTCGAGTTCGACGGCCCCTTCCACGAGTCGTGATCCTGCAACCCGCCGTAGACGTTGTACGGGTCGTCCATGTCCACGCCAATGGCGTAGACCTCACCGATACGCAGATTGAGGTGATAGTCGGACGTGACGCCGCCGTCGTACGACACGTTCACGCCGCCGTCGCTGCCCAGCATGATGCGCTGCTCGTCCTGCGGATCCCACCACATGGTGCGGAAGTCGCCGAACACCCCGCGGAAGAAGTCGGAGCTCCACGTGCGGCCGCCGTCGCGCGTGACGTACATCGCGTCGCTCGTCACGAGCACCGTCTGGTCGTTGTGGGGATTGATGCGCACCTGGTTGAACGAGTAGGGCGCCTTGCCGCCCGCGACGTTCACGTCGCCGCTCACCACCCGCCACGTCTTCCCGCCATCGTCGGTTCGATACAGCTGGTTGCCGATGATGCCGGCCGCCAGAGGGCTCACCGCCGAGACCTCGCGCCGGACGTCACTTGGCGGGCCCGGTTTCGGATTCTGGTTCTCGATGATCGCGTAGAGGATGTCCGGATTCTTCTGATAGATGTCGAGGCCGATGCGCCCGACCTTGCCGGAGGGCAGCCCGCCTTCGAGCTTCGTCCACTTCGTCCCGCCGTCGTCCGTGCGATACACACCGCTGCCGGGGCCGCTCTCGATCAACTGCCACGGCATGCGCTGCTTCTCGTACATCGCCGCGTACAGAATCAACGGCGACTGCCGGTTGATGACGAGATCGATGGCCGCGACGCCGTCGTTCAGATAGAGCACCTTCTCCCAGCTGCGGCCGCCGTCCATCGTGCGGAACACGCCGCGCTCTTCGTTGCGCGAGAACAGGTGGCCGATCGCCGCGACGTAGACCACATCCGGATTCGCGGGATGAATCACGATGCGCGCGATGTGATGCGAGTCGGGAAGTCCGGCAAACGTCCAGGTGGCGCCCGCGTCGGTGGACTTGTAGAGCCCGGTGCCCGAATACGACGAGCGGGCGATGTCGTTCGCGCCCGTGCCCATCCAGACGATATTGGCGTTCGACGGCGCGACGGCGACCGCACCGACGGCGGCGGCGCCGACGCTGTCGGACACCGGATGCCACGTGATGCCGTTGTTCGACGTCTTCCACAGCCCGCCGCTGCGGGTGGCCGCGTAAATCGTGTAGAGGCGTTCGCGCGGCGGCGCTTCGGGCACCGCGATCTCGGTCACCCAGGCAGACGTGCGGAAGGGCCCGACGTTGCGCAACCGCAGGCCGTCGGTAAGGGTCGTGACCGGCGACTGTCCGGTAGCGGACTCGGTGGCGCCCGCGGCCCCGGCGGCCACCAGCAGCAGTGTGGCGAGGAGAAGACGGCGCATTACTTCGCCAGATAGCTCTGCCGCGCGCGCGCCGTCATGCCCGGCTTCTTCACGCGCACCAGCAGCTTGTGCAGCTTGCCGTCCAGACGCTCGGGCTGAAATGCCATCGCATACTGGCTGTGCAGCTCCTGGATCACGCGCGTGAAGGTGGTGTTCAGATCGGCGGTCTTCTCCAGCTCGAAGAAGCCGCCGCCCGTCTCCTGCGCCAGCCTCTTTAGATCGGCTGACGGCTTCGAGCGCACCTGCCGCGCGCCGTTGAAATAGTCCGACGTGAAGCCGATCGAGTACACCATCACCTCGTTCGACCGCGCCCGATCCCGCACATCACCGAAGCCGGCCTTGCTGCCGTAGTCGTCGCCGTCGGTCAGCGCCACCACGACCTTCCGCCCCTCGATCCGCTCGAGACGGTCCATCGACGCGTCGACCGCATCCCACAGCACCGTCGCGTTGCCGAAGCGCATCTCGTTTCTGATGTATCGCGACAGATCGTCCCGATCGGTCGTGAAGCGCGGGCTGAAGAACAGCTGGTCGTTGAAGTAGACCACCGCCGCCTTGTCGTCGGGCAGCATCCGGATGACGAACTGCTCGGCCGCCTCCTGCACCCGCGAGATGTTCGCCGTCATGCTGCCGCTGGTATCGAGCGCGATGGCCGCCGTGAACGGCTGCACCTCGTTGTCGAACAGCGTCAGCTCCACGGGCTTGCCCTCGTCGAGCACCTCGAAGTCCTCCATCTGCAGGCCCGGCACCAGCCGTCCGTTCGCGTCTATGACGGTCGCGAAAATCGCCACGGTCTTCGCCCCCGACTTGAACAGGGGCTGCTGCTGCTGGGCTGAGAGCGTAACGGCGGCCAGGAGCGCAGCGGCGACGGCGGCGGCGGCGAAAGACTTCATGAGGCTAAGACGATGGTATTACGGGAACGGCTGGGCGTCCTGCACTATCATTTCCGCCATGCTGCGAAGATTCGCCCTTACCGCTCTCACCCTTACTGCTTTCGCCCTTACTCTCTCACCCGCGGGGGCCCAGGAGCTCGCGCCGGGCACGAAGTACGACCCGAAAATTCCGGCCCTGCGGCCGGTGCTCGGGTGGGACTTCGGCGAGCGCATCACACCGCCCGACGGCATCGCCGCCTACCTGCGGGCGCTCGCCGCCGCGGCGCCCGAGCGCACGCGCCTGATCGAGTACGCCAAGAGCTGGGAAGGCCGCCCGCTCCACGTCCTCATCATCGGGTCGCCGGAGCGCATCGCGAATCTCGACGCCGTGAAGAAAGGCCTGCAGCAGCTGGCCGACCCGCGCGGCATCGATCAGGCCACCGCCGACCGCCTCGTCCGCGAAATGCCGGTGGTCGTCTGGCTGATGCACGCCGTGCACGGCAACGAAATCTCCTCGTCGGACGCCGCGCTGGCCGAGGCCTACCACCTGCTGGCCGCGCAGGGCGACGCCGGCGTCGATCTGATCCGCCGCGAGGCGCTCGTCGTCATCGACCCGCTGCAGAATCCGGACGGCCGCGCGCGCTTCGTGCAGCAGAATCTCGCGGGCGAAGCCGCGACGCCCGATCCGCATCCCGCGTCGCTCGAGCACGACGAGCCGTGGCCCGGCGGCCGGTCGAATCATTACCTCTTCGACATGAACCGCGACTGGTTCTCGATGTCGCAGCCCGAGACGCGCGGCCGCGCCGGCCTCATGCTCGAGTTCTATCCCCACGTCGTGGTCGACCTGCACGAGATGGGCGGCAACTCGACGTACTACTTCGCGCCGCCGGCCGATCCGCTGAATCCCTACATCACGAAGGACCAGCAGAAATGGTTCGACCGCTTCGGCCGCAACAACGCGGCGAAATTCGACGAGCGCGGCTTCGGCTATTTCATCCGCGAGACCTTCGACTCGTTCTATCCGGGCTACGGCGAGTCGTGGCCGATCTTCCACGGCGCCGTCGGCATGACGTACGAGCAGGCCTCGTCGCGCGGCCTTCGCTTCATGCGCGATGACGACACGGAGCTGACCTACCGCCAGGGCGTCGTCCAGCACTTCACGGCCGCCATCCAGACCGCGAAGACCGCGGCGGACAACCGCGAGCAGATGGTGCGCGACTATCTCGAATATCGCAGCAGCGCGGCGCGGCTCGGCGAGATCGGCACGCGCGCGTACGTCATCGTGGCGCCCGAGCACGATCCCGGCCGAGCGGCGCACCTCGGACGGCGCCTCGCGGCGCAGGGCATCGAGGTGTATCGCGCCGACGAGGCGTTTCCGGCCGCCGGCCGCACCGTGCCTGCCGGCTCGGTGGTCGTGCCGCTCAACCAGCCGGCCGGCCGCCTCGCGCGCAACCTGCTCGACGCCGACATCTCGCAGGGCGACGAGTTCATCAAGGAACAGGACCGGCGGCGGAAGCGCGGCCTGGGCGAGCAGATCTACGACGTCACGGCGTGGAGCCTGCCGGCGTTGTACGACCTCGAGGTGCTGAGCGTCGAGCGCCCGGTGCAGCCGCGCAGCACGCGGCTCACGCGCGACATGACGCCGCCCGGCGGCGGCCCGCTGCCGGCCGCGCGCGTCGGCTATCTGATTCCCTGGGGCCTCGGCGCCGCCGAAGCCGTCGTCGAAGCGCTGCAGGCCGGCCTGCGCGTGCAGACGATGGACCGGGAGTTCTCGGTGGGCGGACGGCAGTATCCGCTCGGCACGGCGCTGTTTCGCGTCGCGAACAATCCCGCCGATCTCGCCACGAAGCTCGGCGCGATCGTCGCGCGGCACGGCGTCACCGCCACGCCAACCGACACGGCGTTCGTCGAAGCCGGCGTCTCGCTCGGCAGCAACGACGTCGCGCTGCTGAAGGCGCCGAAGGTGCTGCTCGCGTACGACGCGCCGTCATCGAGCCTGTCGGCCGGCTGGGCGCGCTACATGCTCGAGCGGCGCTGGAAGCAGCCGGTGACGACGGTGCGCAACAGCTCGCTGGGGCGCATCGAACTCGGCGACTTCGACGTGCTGGTGCTGCCGTCGGGCAACTACACCTACAACGAGGATCAGGTGCGGCGCATCCGCGAATGGGTGCAGCGCGGCGGCACGCTGATCACGATGGCCGAATCCACCCGGTGGGCAACGCTGGAGCGCAACAACCTGCTGTCGACCTGGACGCTGCTGCGAGACGGCGCGCCGAACGTGCCGCCGCCGGCGCCGTCAGGCGGCGCGGCGCAGCGGCAGACGCCGCCGAAGGTCGATCCCGAGAAATTCGACTACGAGCAGGCGATTCAGCCAGAGCGCGCCCAGTCGGACGGCACGTCGGGCGCCATCGTCCGCGTCACGCTCGACAAGGAGCACTGGCTGACCGCCGGCCTCGACAACGAGATCGCCGTCATCGTGGAAGGCTCGCGGATCTTCCATCCGCTGAAGCTCAATCAGGGGACCAACGTCGGCATCTACGCGAAGGCCGATCGCCTCGTCGCCGGCGGGCTCGTGTGGCCCGAGGTGCGCACGCTGATGTCGCAGAAGGCGTTCCTCATGCACCAGCGGCTGGGCCAGGGGCACGTGATCGGGTTCGCCGAGGACCCGAACTACCGCGCGTTCGCCGAAGCGACGCAGCTGTTGTTCATCAACGCCGTTCTGCTGGGTGGTGGGCACTGACAGGTAAGGGGACAGGTAAGGGGCCGGTAAGGGACAGGTAAGCATGGTGAGACGGATTGTGCTCGCGATCACCGCCGCCTGCGTCATGGCTGCGGCGTTCGTTGCGGCCCAAACGCCGCAGGGGCCTCGCTTCGAGATCGCCTTCTCTTCGAGCGCTCGATCCGAGGCAGTCACCGGGCGCGTCTATGTCGCGTTCGCGCGCGAGAGTGAGCGCGTGCCCGGACGGCAGGGCGGGCCGGCGCGCACGCCGATCGAGCTCACGGGACCGACCGGCACGCCGCTCTTCTCGGCGCCCGTCGACGCGCTCGCGCCCGGTGCGGCCGCGGTGATTGACGCCACCCACTTCGGGCACCCCGTGCAGAGCCTGCGCGACATTCCCGCCGGCGAGTACTGGGTGCAGCCGTTCGTGAACGTCTACACGAAGTTCGTCCGCAAGGACGGCCACACCGTGTGGATGCACATGGATCAGTGGGAGGGGCAGGACTGGAAGCGCTCGCCGGGCAACCTGTACGGCGAACCGGTGAAGATCACGTTCGATCCGCAGTCGACGACGCCAATCCGGCTCGTGGCCGACAAGGTCATCCCGCCGATCGAGCCGCCCGCCGACACGGCGCAGGTGAAGCGCTTCCGCATCCAGAGCAGGATTCTCTCGGAGTGGTGGGGCCACCCCATCTACATCGGCGCCACGGTGCTGCTGCCGCGCGACTACGAGAAGGACCCGGCTACGCGCTACCCGGCCGTGTACATCCAGGGACATTTCTCCACCGGCGCGCCGGCCGGTTTCGGCCGTGGCGGAGACTTCGACACGTACTGGATGGCCGACGGCACGCCGCGGATGATCTACATCACGCTGCAGCATCCCTCGCCCTACTATGACGACTCGTACGGGGTGAATTCGGAGAACAACGGTCCCTACGGCGACGCGATCGTCCAGGAGCTGATTCCGGAGATCGAGTCGCGGTTCCGGGTGGAACGCGAGCCCTGGGCGCGAATCCTCAGCGGCGGATCCACGGGCGGCTGGATCGCGCTCGCGCACCAGATTTTCTATCCCGACTTTTACGGCGGCACGTTCTCGCTGTGCCCGGACGGCGTCGACTTCCGCGCGCACCAGATCGTCAACATCTACGAGGACACGAACGCGTATGTCCTCGATCGCGGCTGGATGCAACTCGAGCGGCCGAACCAGCGCCGGCCCGACGGCAGCATCCAGTCGATGATGAAAGACGAGAACTGGTACGAGCTCGTCGTCGGCGACAAGTCGCGGTCGGGCGGGCAGTGGGACATCTGGGAGGCGACGTTCAGCCCGGTGGGCGCCGACGGCTATCCGAAGCGTCTGTGGGACAAGCGCACCGGCGTCATCGACACGTCAGTGGCCGAGGCGTGGAAGAAGTACGACCTGCGCCACATCCTCGAGACCGAGTGGACCACGCTGGGGGCGAAGGTTGCGCACAAGATCAACGTCTACATGGGCGACATGGACTCGTACTACCTGAACAACGCCCTCGAGATGATGAACGCCTTCCTCGCGAAGGCGCAGGATCCGCCGTTCACCGGTGAGATTGTCTTCGAGCGCAAGGCGCCGCACTGCTGGGGCCCGCGCGGCCCCGAGCTGCACCAGAAGATCGCGGCCTACTTACTTGAAGTCAAAGATCGCGGCCGATAAACTCCGAACTCCGAACTGCTATACTGGAGCCCATCTAGCCACCTGGCGTTCCGATGGCGGCCTTCCGGGCCGTAGGACGCCGCTTCTCGGCGAAGCAGCCATATTGCTTTATCAGGAGGCGGCTCCATGTCCAAAGAAATGTCCGGACCGATCTCGCAGTTCATCGATCATCACTACCGTCATTTCAACGCGGCGGCGTTGAAGGACGCGGCCGACGGCTACACGCGGCATCTCGACTCGGGCGGCAGCATGCTGGTCACGCTCGCGGGCGCGATGAGCACGGCGGAGCTCGGCCTGTCGCTGGCAGAGATGATCCGCAAGGGCAAAGTGCACGCGATCTCGTGCACGGGCGCGAACCTCGAGGAGGACGTCTTCAACCTCGTCGCGCACAACCACTACGAGCGGATTCCGCGCTACCGCGATCTCACGCCGGCCGACGAGCAGGCGCTGCTCGATCGCCACATGAACCGCGTGACCGACACGTGCATCCCCGAGTTCGAGGCGATGCGCCGCATCGAGCACATCGTGGCGGAGGAGTGGTACGCGGCCGAGCGCGAAGGGCAGCGCTACTTCCCGCACGAGTTCATGTACTCGATTCTGCTCAAGGGCAAGCTGAAGGAGCACTACGAGATCGACCCGAAGAACTCGTGGCTGCTGGCGGCCGCCGAGAAGAACCTGCCGATGTTCGTGCCGGGCTGGGAAGACTCGACGCTCGGCAACGTCTTCGCGGCGCACTGCATCGACGGCCGGATGAAGAGCGCCGGCACGATGAAGTCGGGCATCGAGTACATGATGGCGCTGGCCGCCTGGTACACGGAAAACGCGCCGCAGGCGCCGATCGGCTTCTTCCAGATCGGCGGCGGCATCGCCGGCGACTTCCCGATCTGCGTCGTGCCGATGCTGCACCAGGACCTGAGGCGCGACGGCGTTCCGCTGTGGGGCTACTTCTGCCAGATCAGCGACTCGACGACGAGCTACGGCTCGTACTCGGGCGCTGTGCCCAACGAAAAGATCACGTGGGGCAAGCTCGGCGTCGACACGCCGAGCTACATCATCGAGAGCGACGCCACGATCGTCGCGCCGCTGATTTTCGCGAAGGTCCTAGGCTGGTAGGCCGGAGCTTTAGCTCCGGCGGCGGGACATCGGCGCAGTCAACAGCTCGAACAGCGCCAACCCGATCGTGATGGCGAGCAGGTAGCCCACGATCACGTCGCTTGGCCAATGCGCGCCGAGTGACACGCGTGCCGCCAGACCCGCGAGCAGCACGATCGAGCATCCGATGAGATACGCCGCGCGGACGGTGCCGCGCGTGTTGCGCCAGGCGAGGACGGCGAGCAAACCGACCGTGGCGCCGAAGAGCAGCGCCCAACCCGACGGCATCGAATAGCTGACCGGCGCCGCCGGCGCCATAGCCGTCATGCCCGTGCCGACCGACATCTGCGCGCCCGTGGCGTCCATCGCCGCCGCGGACGGCCGCGGCCGCGCGATGTAGCCCTTCATGCCCTGTTCCACGTACATCAGCGCGAAGAACGTCAGCGACATGGCCGCCGCGCCGCGCCAGCCGGCGACACGCAGGGCCGCCACGGCCGACACGGCGAGCACGCCGTAGATCCACGGCGCGTACGCCGCGCGCGTCAGCGCGCGCGCCCAGTCGCCCGGCGGCGCCACGCCCTGGATGAAGCGCGACACCGCCACGTCGCCGGGGAAGTGCGGCGCGAATCTCGCGGCAACCAGCATCGCCGTCGCGATTGCGGCCATCACGAGCAGAGGCGTGAGCCCGAACCGCTTCACTGCTGATTCGTCGTCCGGCCGGCTTTCTGCTTCTCGACCATCGCGGCGACGTCGGCCAGCAGCTTCTTCGCGTCGTAGGCGATGCCGTCCTTGATGGTCCACTTCACGCCGCCGACGCGCTCGACGCGCCGGGTCTCGTCGTTCAGTTTCACGTGTCCCGTGCCGTAGAGGACCTTCAGATTGGCCAGCGGGTTCTGATCGACGATCACCAGATCGGCCAGCTTGCCGGCCTTGACGACGCCGAACTCCACGGGGGAGGCGCGATGCTCGCTGAGCGTCAGCGCGCCGTTCATGGTGGCCGCCTGAATCACCTCGAGCGGGTGGAAGCCCGCTTCCTGCAGCATCTCCAGCTCGTTGATGTAGCCGAAGCCGTACGTCTGATAGATGAAGCCCGAGTCGGACCCGGTGGCCACGCGGCCGCCCATCTTCTTGTAGTCGTTCAGCAGCCTGAACCACACCTGGTAGAAGTTCTTCCACGCGACCTCGTCATGGGTCGTCCAGTCGAACCAGTACGAGCCGTGCGCCTCGCGGCTCGGTGTGTAGAAATCCATCAGCGACGGCAGCGTGTACTTGTCGTGCCACTCGGCCGCGCGAAAGCGCATGACGTCGCGTCCGGCGGAATAGATCGTCAGCGTCGGATCGAACGTCGTGCCGAGCTTCTTGTGCTCCTCGAGATAGGCCTTCCACTCGGGGCTGCCGGGCTCGTGAATCTGGTTCCACAGCCGCGCGACCTGACCGAAGCGGTGCTGCTCGTCCGCCGCGTTCATGTCGACCGGCCAGTCCTGCACGACGGTGTCCTTGAGCAGCGACTCGAAGTGACCGTAGAAGTGCGTCACGGTGTCGAGGCCCGCCCGCGCCGCGTCGATGGCGTTCATCTGCGCGACACCGCCCTGCGCCAGGTGCGCGGTCGTGCCCATGCCGTGCTTGTGCGCCTCGTCGTTGAGCGCCTCCATGATGGCCGGCTCGTACGAACCGAGCTTGAGGCAGTCGACGCCGGTTTTCGCGGCATTCTGCACCCACGCGCGCGCCGCTTCGGGCGTCTGCACGTTGCCCGGCCGCTGGCAGTTGAAGATGCGCGGCGCCACGATCTCGTTCCGCTCGCTGCGCTGCTTCTCGCTCACGCTGAAGTTGTTCGGGCCGAGCGACACGCCGCGCACCGTGGTCACGCCGTGCGCGAGCCACAGCTTGTAGGCGTACTCGGCCTCGGCGTTCTTCGGCGCGCCGCCGGCGTGCACGTGCAGATCGACGAAGCCGGGCATGACGTACATGCCGCGCGCGTCGATCTCGTGGTCCGCGTTCTGCGGCGCCCGGTTCTCGCGCATCGGCAGGCCGGGCGTGCCCGCGCCGCGCACCGACGCGATGCGGTTGCCTTCGATGACGATGTCGACCGGCCCCGTGGGCGGAGCGCCCGTGCCGTCAATCAGCATCGCGCCCCGGATCACCATCGTCTTGAACGGCCCCAGGCCTTCGCCCGCGCGCCGCGCCGGCGCTGGCGTCAGGCCGCCCTCAGGACGGGGCGCCTGCTGGCGCGCCGGCGCCTGCTGCGCGAACAACGCGGTGGTACCGGCCAGGGCCAGTGCGGCGCAGAGGACGAATGAAACTTTCAGTACACGCGTCATAGGGTTTTCCTCCGAACTCCCGAACTCCCGAACTCCCGAACGACTACCGCGCAACCTGCGGCATCGGCTTCCTCGGCAGCAGCTGATCGCGGTTGGCCGTGTGATACACGAACGCCGCGATGATCGTCGCGTTCTTCATCAGGTCGGCCGGCACCGCGCGCTCGTAGACGTCCCAGTTGGTGTGATGCGACCGCGTGCCGTAGTCGAGCGGATCCTGGATGAACTGCCAGCCGGGCAAACCGATCGCGTCGAACGATCCGTGATCCGTGCCGCCGGTGTTCCGAATCGTCAGCGTCGTCATGCCGAGATTCTCGAACGGCTTCATCCAGGTCTCGAAGATCGGCGCGACGGCTTCGTTGCCCTGCAGGTAGATGCCGCGGATCGCGCCGCTGCCGTTGTCCATGTTGAAGTAGCCGGCGAACTTCTCGTGGGCGGCCGTGGTTTTCATCGTCGCGCGATCGCCGAACTGCTCGGTGACGTACATACGGGACCCGATGAGGCCCTGCTCCTCGCCTGTCCAGAGGCCCATGCGGACGGTACGGCGCAGCGGCAGACCCGTGGCCTTGAGGATGCGCATGGCCTCCATCATCACGGCCGATCCGGCCGCGTTGTCGACCGTGCCCGTGCCGGCATGCCATGAGTCGAAGTGCGCGCCGAGCATGACGACTTCATCCTTCTTGTCGGTGCCCGGCAGCTCCGCCATCACGTTGTAGCTGTTCACATCGTCCGTGAACCTGTTCTGCACGTTGAGCGCGACCTGCACCGGGACGTTGCGATCGAGGATGCGCACGAGCCGGTTGTAGTGCTCGACGGCGAGCACGATCTGCGGAATGGCCGGCGCCGCGCCGGCGTTGCGCCCGGGAAGGCCCGCGCCCATCAGAATCGAGCCGTGGTCGCTGCGCGACGCGGGCGAGGGCTCGAAGATGGCGACGGCGCCTTCCTTCACCAGAAACGCCATCCGATCCTGCGCGTTGACCGCGCCGGCCACGTTCCCGCCGCCGCGTCCGCCGCCACGGCCTCCGCGGCCGCCTCCGGGCGGCGACACGGGCGCCGCCTCCATCGCCTGCAGCTCCTCGTCCGTGAAGCGCCGCGCCACGCCGTTCCACAGCAGGTCGAGATCGCGCGCGGGCGCCGCGATCACGATCCTGCCCTTCAGCGTGCCGGCGGCCTTCTTCAGATCGTCCTCGGTGTCGAGCGTCGCCCGCACGACATCGGCGGTCACCAGACCGTTGGTGCCCGGCGACCACGCCTTCGGATAGCCGAGCATCTCGAACGGGCGCGGCGCGATCATGTTGATCTGCAGCCGCTCGTTCTCCCAGCCCCGCCCGAACGGGCCCCACGGCGCCAGCTGCACGTTGGACATGCCCCACTGCTCGAGTCGCGTCTTCGCCCACTCCGCGGCGGCCTTCATGCCGGGCGAGTTGGTGAGGCGCGGGCCGTGCACGTCGGTCAGCCAGCTCAGGGTGTCCATCACCTGCGAGCGGGCGCCGAGGCCTTCGGCTTTGATCTTGTAGATGGCGTCATAGTCGACGCGCTCGTTCTGGGCGGCCATCGGGGCCGCAACGAGCGTCGCCAGCGCGAGCCCAAGGACGGTCTTTCTCATTGAAATCCTCCGAGTGGGGAGGAGTCTATCGCAGATGTCGGTCGGCGCTGAGCCGGGGGGCTCATCGCTGCGCGCCGGCGAGGTGCGGGCGCGCCAAAGAGCGGTCGCGCCTGCGTCCTTTTAACGCCGTCGCGCAACGACGAGCCCCCCGGCCCGCGCCGATCAGCGCGGCAGCCGCTCCGGCATGTCGGCCGTCACGTACGCAATCACCGCAATCGCCGCGGCCGCCTTCGACACCTCCGCCTTCGCGATCCGATCGATCGTGTCGGCGGGCGTATGGTGAATCGTGAAGTACTTCGTCGAGTCGCCGCTGTACGACATCGTCGGCACGCCGCCCGCCTGGGCGATGGGGCCGATGTCGGCGCCGCCGCCGCCGGGGCCGAGCGTGTCGAGGCCGAGCGGGGCGAGCAGCGTCATCACGCGCTGCATGATCGCCCTCGCGCCGGCCGACCCGGTCAATCCAATCGACGCCGGCTCGAAGATGCCCGAGTCCGACTCCAGCGCCAGCACGTGATCCTTTGCCGCCGCGGCGTGCGCCTTCAGGTACGCCGCGCCTCCGTGAATGCCGTTCTCTTCACTGGTCCACAGCACCAGGCGAATCGTCCGGCGCGGCTGCAGCCCGAGCTTCCTGATCAGACGCGCGGCCTCCCACGTCACGATGCAGCCCACCGCATCGTCGCTCGCGCCCGTGCCGACGTCCCACGAGTCGAAGTGGCAGCCGATGAGCACGATCTCCTCCGGCTTCTCGCGTCCCCGGATCTCGCCGACGACGTTGAACGACGGTGCGTCGGCCACCGAACGCGCCTCCATCTGCAGCCGCAGCACGGTCTCGACGCCGCGGTCCTGCAGCCGCTGCAGCCTGTCGGCGTCTTCCGTCGGGATTGCGGCGGCCGGAATGCGCGGCACGCCCTCCGCGTACTGCATGATGCCGGTGTGCGGCGTGCGCAGGCCGGCAGGCCCGACCGCGCGCACGAGCGACGCGACGGCGCCCACCCTGGCGGCTTCCGATGCGCCGTTCGTCCGGTACGCCACGGTCGGCCCGTACGACGTGAACGGCACGTTGAAGAGGACGATGCGGCCCCTGGCCTGTGCGGCCTTCGCCTTCAGGTCCGCGAAGGACGACACCACGAGCACCGGCGCCTGAATGCCGCCGGACGGCGTGCCGACGCTGCCGCCGAGCCCGAGCATGACGATCGGCTGCTCGGCCGGGGCGATCATGTCGAGCCGCTCGTCGCCGCGAATCCAGACGGGAACGCTCACCGGCTCGAGCCGCGTCTGGAGCCCGTCCTTCTTCATCTCGCCTGCCGCCCACGCGATCGCCCGCTCGAGGTTCTTCGATCCGGTGATGCGGTGGCCGTAGGTGTCGGTGACCTCCGCCAGGCGGTTCCACCCGAAGTCCGTTGCCTGCGATTCCGCAATCAGTCGTGATGCCGGAGTCCGATAGGCGTCGAGCCAGTCCTGGGCATGCGGCTGTGCCGTGGCGAACACGGCCATGACGGCCAGGGCGGAAATGAGCACGCTTCGCATGGCGTGAATTATAGTGAGCGGGTGGGGTTCCTGACTGGACGTGTGCCGCGCGCCGCGCTCGCCTGGCTCGTGTCAGCCGCGATGCTCTTCGCGTCGGCCGGCCCGCTCGTGTCGGGCCATCTGGCTGTCGACCAGGAGTGCGCGCCCGCGGTTGTCGAGCACGACCATGATGCCCACCGCCTCGGCAAGGCGCCCGCTGACGCACCGGATCACTGCGCCGCGTGCCACCTGACGCGCACCGCGCGTGACACCTCGAGGGCGCCTGCGCTTGCCCTCGGCATTCTCCTGCCCGAGCTCACGGCCGAGCCGGCTCAAGCCGCACCGCGCCGCGTCGATCTCCGCGCCGACGTCACGAGGGGTCCTCCCGTCTCTCACTAGCTCGAAAGTTCGAAGTTCGAAGTTCGAAGTTCGGAGTTCGGAGTTCGGAGTTTGCATAGTGAGGGATATCAATGGTCCGGCTTGTTTACGCATTTCTCATTCTCACTTTCACGTCCGCGCCCGCCTGGGCGCAGACGCCGCAGCAGGCGCCGGTCACGACCGGCAGCATCACGGGCACCGTGACGATGGAGACGGGTCAGCCGGTGCACGGCGCGCTCGTCATCATCATCGGATCGCCGCGCACGGCGACGACCGACAACGACGGCGCCTTCACCGTGCCGGCCGTCGCGCCCGGCACGTACGAGGTCATCGCGCAGCGCGAGCATCTGACCACCGGCCGTCAGGCGGTGACCGTCACCGCCGGCCAGCCGGCGACCGTCCACTTCAAGCTGTCGCTCGAGGCGCTGCACGAGGAAGTCGTCGTGACGGCCAGCGCGACGGGCCAGACGACGACGTTCGAGTCGTTCAACTCGATCACGAGTCTCGACACCGTGGAGATCGCGAAGAACATGGGCACGTCACTGGCCGATGTACTCGAAGGACACGCCGGCATCGCGAAGCGATCGTTCGGGCCGGGATCGGCCCGGCCGATCATCCGCGGCTTCGACGGCGACCGCGTGCTCATCATGCAGGACGGCGTGCGCACCGGCGATCTCTCGAGCCAGTCGGCTGACCACGGCACGTCGATCGACGCGGCGAGCCTGCAGCGGATCGAAGTCGTGAAGGGCCCGGCCACGCTCCTCTATGGCAGCAACGCGCTCGGCGGCGTCGTCAATGCGATCACGCCGCAGGAAGCATTCCGGCAGTCGCCGTTCTCGGGCCTGCTCGGCAGCGTCACGCTCGACGGCGGCACGGCCAACGCGCAGGCGGGCGGCAACGGCTCGGTGCAGTGGGGCAACGGCAGCTGGATGCTGTGGGGCAACGGCGGCGCGCGGCGCAGCGGCGACTACGACACGCCCATCGGGAAAATCGAGAACTCGAAGACGCGCCTCGGCAACGCCGGCGGCGGTGTCGGCTGGGCGGGCCCGCGCGGCTTCTTCAGCCTGGGCGCGAAGTACGAGGACTCGCGCTTCGGCGTGCCGTTTGCCGGCGAGTTCCACCATCACGACGAGGAGGAAGAGGAGGAAGGCGTGCACGACGAGGAGGAGGCCTTCGTCGATCTCGCGTCGGACCGCCTCGATCTGCGCCTCGATGCCGGCCTGCAGAACATGCAGGGACGGTTCATCGACACGGCGCGCGTCATCGTCAGCTTCCTCGACTATCAGCACCGCGAGATCGAGATCGACGGGCCGGTCGAGGAGATCGGCACGACGTTCAACAACAACGTCTTCAGCGTGCGCGGCGAGCTGCTGCAGAAGCAGGTGGGGCGGCTGAGCGGCCGCATGGGCGTCGAGACGTTCTTCCGCGACTACGAAGCGGTGGGCGAAGAGGCGCTCGCGCCCGCGACGCGCCAGACGTCACTTGCCGGCTTCATTTACGAGGAAGCCGGGTTCGGCCGTCTTCGCCTGCAGTTCGGCGCGCGCGTCGAGCGCAACGCCTACGACGTGGACGCGCGGCCCGGCGTTGACGAGGACCACGACGTGTGTATTGCGATCGTGGGCGGCTGTCCGCCGGCGGTGCGCAACCGCGATTTCACGGGCGTGTCCGGATCGGCCGGCGTGCACGTCGATCTGAACGGCAACGCGGCGATCGTCGCGAACGTCTCGCGCGCGTCGCGCGCGCCGGCGCTCGAGGAGCTCTACAACTTCGGCCCGCACATCGGCAACCTGGCGTTCGAGGTGGGCAACCCGAAGCTGGGTACCGAGAACACGCTCGGCTTCGATCTGAGCCTGCGCGGGCGCGGGGCGAAGGCAAACGGCGAGATCAACTTCTACACCTACGAGATCGGCGATTTCGTCTTCCTCGACGTGCAGGACGTCGAGATCGACGGGCTGCGGCTCGCGGCGTTCCAGCAGGCCGACAGCCGGTTCAGCGGCATGGACGCCTCGGCGCACGTGGAAGTGGCACCGTGGCTGCACGTCAACGCCGATCTGGGCCTGGTGCGCGCGCGCCTGACGGACACCAGCGAGCACCTGCCGCGCATTCCGCCGCTGCAGGCGCGCGTGGAGCTGGAGATTCCGTGGCGGCAGCTCACGGTGTCGCCGGAAGTGGTCTTCACGTCGGATCAGCGCCGCGTCTTCCGCGACGAGACGCCGACCGGTGGTTCAACCGTGTTCAACGTCAGCGCGATGTACGTGCTCGGCCAGCAGCACCTCACGCACATCTTCACGCTGCAGGGCTACAACCTCACGAACGAGGAGTACCGCCTGCACACGTCGTTCATCAAGGACCTGGCGCCGGAGATGGGGCGTGGAGTCAAGGCTACGTACTCGGTCAAGTTCTTTTGACACTGTTAAAGACGAAAGACTGAAGACTCAAGACCAAAGGCAAGATCCAAGACAAAAGACTCAAGAGGCCGCCGGCGCCTCTTGGGTCTTTTGTCTTTTGTCTTCCCTTTAGTCTTGAGTCTTCAGTCTTTCGTCTTAATGCGATCTCGATCACCTCAGCCATCCTTCGGTATCCGTCGATATCGGGATGCAGTCCGTCGGGTGAGCCGCGGAGCAGGTCGGGGTTGTCGTCGCGCGCGGCGGCGGCGCGGGTGTCGGCGAACGTGATGCTGACGTCGCGGTCCGCTTCGGCGCGAATCCACGCGTTGATCGCCTGCATCGCCGCGTTCTGCTCCGGCGTCGCGGTGTTGTAGGGAACGATCGACCCGGCCACGACGGGAATGCGCGCGGCGGCGGCGAGGTCGTACATCGCGCGCAGCTCGCGCGTCACGTGCTCCACGGACCGCCCCTGATAGACGTCGTTGACCCCCGCGATGATGATGACGGCGGCGGGCTTGTCCGCGAGGACGTCGCGTTCCCAACGCGCGCGAATCTGATCGCTGCGCTCGCCGTTGACGCCGCGATTGCGCACGTCCCATTCGGGATGCGCCTGCATCAGCCAGTGCGTGAACTGGCTCCGCTCGTCGCCTTCTCCCGACGGCGGCGCCTCGACAGGCGACTTGAACAGCGGCGTCCCCGCCGTCGTCGAGTCGCCGAGCGCGGCGATCGTAGTCATGCCGGAGCTAAAGCTCCGGCCTGCCTTTCTCTGACGAAGGTTCTCGCTGCTTTTGAAGGCGCGCGGCCACGTCCTCGGCCTTGCGCATCACGCGCAGCATGTTGAGCCCCAGGATCTTCTTCACGTCCTCGTCCGTGTAGCCGCGGCGGAGGAGCTCGGCCGTGAGGGCGGGGTAGGTCGAGACATCCTCGAGCCCCTTCGGCACGGTCGTGATGCCGTCGAAATCGCCGCCGATGCCGACGTGGTCGATGCCCGCCACTTTGCGGATGTGATCGATGTGGTCGGCAACCTGCGACAGCGTCGCGGCCGGCACGGGATTCGCCGCGCGCCACGCGTCGATACCTTTCGTAACGTGCTCGTCCGTTGCGCCCGGCACCGCGCGCAGCCGCGCGCGCTCGGCCGTCTCGCGCCTGCCGCGTTCCGCAATCTCCTCGGAGACGAAGCCGGGCACGAACGTGACCATGACGATGCCGTCCTTTTTCGGGAGGTCGCGGAGGATGCCGTCGGGCACGTTGCGCGGGACGTTGGTGACGCCCTTCGCCGACGAGTGCGAGAAGATCACGGGCGCGTCGCTGACGCGGATGGCGTCGGCCATCGTCTCGGGCGACACGTGGCTGAGATCCACCATCATGCCCAGCCAGTTCATCTCGCGGACGACCGTTTCGCCGAACGGCGTGAGGCCACCGTGCATCGGCGCCACGCTCGCCGAGTCGGCCCACGGCGTGTGATCGTTGTGCGTGATCGTCATGTAGCGCGCGCCCAGCCTGTGGAACATCCGCAGCGCGCCGAGCGAGCTGTCGATGGAGTGGCCGCCCTCCATGCCGATCAGCGAGGCGATCTTGCCCTTCGCGAAGATGCGCTCGATGTCGCCGGCGGTGAGCGCGAGCTCGAAGACGTCCGGATACGTGCGCATCATGCGGTGCACGATGTCGATCTGCTCGAGCGTGGCGGTGACGGCGGCCTGGCCCTGCAGCGACGCCGGCACGTAGACCGACCAGAACTGCGCGCCGACGCCGCCGGCGCGGAGCCGCGCGATGTCGGTGTGGCCGTCAACGGGCTTCGACAAGTCGCGGGCGTCGACGTCGCCGCCCGATTTTTCGCGGACCTCCCACGGGAAGTCGTTGTGCCCGTCGATGAGCGGCACCTGCGTGTGGAGTGCGCGCGCGCGCTCGAGGAGCGCAGGCGAAGCCTGCGACTCCGGGGCAGACATGTTGGACGCGGAGGGCTGCTGCGCGCCCGCCGTGACGGCAGCGGCCGAGAGAATGAAGGTCATGAGATATCGCATTCGGCTATCCTTTGGCGATTATGACACCGCTCCGTCTCACGCTGGCCCTGGCTGCCGTCCTCGCCGCCGCGGGGCCGGCGGCCGCGCAGACCCTTGCCGTGCCCCAGGCCGTGCGCGATCGCATCGATCGCGACGCGCGCGAGATCCATCCCGCGATCACCGAGGTGCGCCGCGACATCCACCGCCATCCCGAGCTCGGGTTCCGCGAGACGCGCACGGCCGCGCTCGTCGCCGAGCGGCTGAAGGCACTGGGCTATGAGGTGCGCACGGGCGTCGGCGTCACCGGCGTCGTCGGCGTGCTCAGGGGCGGGAAGCCGGGGCCGGTCGTCGCCATCCGCGCCGACATGGACGCGCTACCGATTCCCGAGCTGATCGACGTGCCGTACAAGTCGACGGTGCCCAACGTGAAGCACGCGTGCGGGCACGACGCGCACACCGCGATGACGCTGGGCGTCGCCGAGATTTTCAGCCGCATGCGCGCCGACCTGCCGGGCACGGTCAAGTTCCTGTTCCAGCCGGCGGAGGAGGGCGATCCGGAAGGCGGCCGCACCGGCGCGCTGCGCATGCTCGACGACAAGGCGTTCGAGGATCCGGCGCCGGCGGCCATCTTCGGCATGCATGTGATGCCGACGCTGGAAGTCGGCCAGCTGGGCGCGAACATCGGACCGGCGATGGCGAGCAGCGATCGCTTCACGGTGACGATCACCGGAAAGAAGACGCACGGCGCCTATCCGCACACGGGCATCGATCCGGTGCCGATTGCCGCGCAGGTCATCATGGCGCTGCAGACGATTCCCAGCCGCCAGATCGACGCGCAGAAGCCCACCGTCGTCACCGTCGGCATCGTCCAGGGCGGCAACCGCTTCAACATCGTGGCCGACGAGGTGTCGCTGACCGGCACCGTGCGGTCGCTCGACACCGAGGGGCCGTCCATCGTGAAGGGAAAGATGGACGCCATCGTGAAGGGCATCACCTCGAGCTTCGGGGCGACGTACACGCTGGAGTATGAGGAAGGGGCGCCCGTGACCTTCAACGACCCGGCGCTGGCCAGAGCGTCGCTGCCCGCGCTCGAGGCAACGGCTGGCCCGGGCAAGGTGCTGTCGCCGCCGGCCCAGATGGGGGCCGAGGATTTCGCCTATTTCCAGCAGCGGGTGCCCGGCTTCTATTTTTTTGTGGGGGTGGCCAACCCGGCCCGGAACATCACGGCCATGGTCCATACCGAGTATTTCGACATTGATGAGGCGGCGCTGGGGGTGGGGATGCGGGCCATGGCCACGGCGGTGGCCGACTACTTATATCGGGCATCCCGGCAATAACCCTTGTATAGTGTCTGGATGGCTTCTACTAACGGCACTGTCAAGCGACTCGTCAGCGACAAAGGCTTCGGCTTCGTAGCCGCGGCTGACGGCAACGAATACTTCTTCCACCAGTCATCCTGCGCGGTCCCGTTCGACCAGCTGCGCGAGGGCGACGAGGTGACTTTCGAAACGGGGCAGGGTCCGAAGGGTCCCCGGGCGGAGAACGTCAGAAAGTCCGGCTCGTAGTGCGGGAAAGGCCGCTTCCGGCGGCCGCCCCTCCTCCCATCGCCTGCCCCCGCTGCGGCTCTCGCGAGCTCACCACATCAGGAAAGCGGGAAGACGCCGCCGGCTACTGGCGATGCGGCGCCTGTGGCGAGGTCTGGAACAACGGTCGCCGCAAGACGCCCGCCCAGCGTTGGGGCTGACGCGGCGCTGAGCGCGCCTCCGCCAGCTTACTGGCTTACTCCCTCACCCCCTTACTCCCCTACAAAACGATAACTCCGACTTGACCAGTCGGACTTCAGCGGACTATGCTCGTCGGGTCCTACTGAGATAGGTCTCATTAGCCAGACTTTCATACGAGCCGCCCATGTTTCCAGCATTCGTCATCACACTCAGAGAAGGCCTCGAGGCGTTCCTCATCATTGCCATCAGCATCGCGTATCTGAAGAAGACCGGCCGCGCCGCGCTGCTGCCCGCCATCTACTGGGGCATTGCCGCGTCGGTCGTCATGAGCGTGGCGGCCGGCGTGATGCTGTCGACCGCCCGCAATCAGTCGCTGTGGGAAGGCATTCTCGCGCTGGCTGCCGCCGTGCTCGTGGCGACGCTCATCGTCCACATGTGGCGCACGGCGAAGAAGCTGAAGAGCGACATCGAGGGACGGTTGGAGCGGGCCTCGCTGAAGACGGGCGCCGCCGCGTTCGCCGGCGTCTTCTCATTCACGGTGCTGATGATCACGCGCGAGGGCATGGAGACGGCGCTGCTGATGAATGCGCTGCTGTTCAGCATTCGATCGGCCGAGCTCGTGGCCGGCGCGATTGCCGGCACGCTCGCCGCCGCGTTCGTCGCGTTCCTCTGGTCGCGCTACGGACATCGCGTCAACCTCGCGCGCTTCTTCCAGGTCACCGCCGTCTTTCTCGCCGTGTTCGTCGTGCAGCTGCTGATCTACGGCCTCCACGAGCTGACCGAAGCGAACATCGGCATCCCGAACGCCGACTGGTGGCACTGGAAGACCGAGCCGTTCGGCCCCGACGGCGCGTACGGCCAGTACCTCACCTACGGCCTCGTCGCCCTGCCCATGGCCTGGCTGGCCGTCTCGGCGCTCTTCACGCGCCAGCGCAGGGAAGAACCGCAGCTCGTTTGACGCGCCAGGCGATACCGTGATCGCGAGGCGGTCGCCGAGTATCTGGGGGGCGGAAGCCGGCGTCCCGTCGACGAGGAGCCGGATCCGTTCGAGGCGCTCATCGGCAGCATTCCCCACGACGGCGGCCCGACCGACGAATCCGTGAGCTGATGGATCGGTTCCGCCTGCAGGCGGCCTTCACGTTCGACTCGGCCTTTCGCGACTGCGGCTACCGGATGGTGCCGTAAGATCCAGACATGACCGACGTCGTCAAGCCGCCCACCCGCGTTTCGCTCACCTGGGAGGGCGACCTCCGATTCAGCAGCGGCCCGGACGAGCCCGCGCTCGTCCTCGACTCCGACGCGAAAGCCGGCCCGTCGCCAATGCAGGCGCTCGGCTATGCCGTGATGGCCTGCATGGGCATGGACATCGTCCACGTGCTGCAGAAAGGCCGGCATCCGCTCGAGGGGCTGAAAGCGTCGATGATCGGCACGCGCGCGGAGGAGCATCCGCGCCGCTTCACGCGCGTCGAGATGACGTTCACGATCACCGGCAACGTGCCGCGCGAGGCCGCCGAGCGCGCCGTGCAGGTGTCGCGCGACACCTACTGCTCGGTCTTCAACTCGATGGCGCCCGACATCGAGTGGATCATCACCATTCAGTGATCTTCCTTCTGCGTGCTGTGTTCTGTATTCTGCGTTCTCTGTGAGACGCGCCTACATCGACTGGCTGCGCGGCGTCGCGGTGATGGTCATGTTCATCGCGCACGCGACCGACGCCTGGACGCGCGACGACGGGCGGCGCAGCCTGCTGTGGTACTGGAGGGACGTGCTGGCCGGCTTCGGCGCGCCGCTGTTCCTGCTGCTGGCCGGCGTGGCCGTGGCCTATTCGGCCGCGGCGAAGCTGCGGCGCGGCGACACCGACAGCGACGCCGCGCGCCAGGTCGCGAACCGCGGCTGGCAGATCTTCGGCATCGCGTTCCTGTTCCGCATCCAGCTGTACATCACGAGCCTGTTCTACCGCTGGCGCAGCCTGCTCAAAGTCGACATCCTCAACATCATGGGGCCGTCGATTGCCGGGGCCGCGTGGATCTGGGGCCTCGCGCGCACGACCACCGGCAAGACCCTGGCCCTGCTCGTGCCCGTCGTCGTACTGCCGTTCGCCACGCCGTACGTCCGCGGCGCGGCATGGCTCGGCGCGCTGCCCGATCCAATCGAGGCCTACGTGCGGCCCGCCGGAGGCTACGCCAACTTCACGCTGTTTCCCTGGGCCGCGTTCGTCTTTGCCGGGGCCGCCATCGGCGTCGTCCTCGAGCGGGCCGCCGATCGCCGCTCGGAATCGCGCCGCGTCTGGATCATCACGGCGATTGGCGCGGCCGTCGCCGCGCTCGCCTGGGCCGCGTCATTCCGGCCGTCGCCGTTTCCCAACTCGCACTTCTGGACGACGTCGCCGGCCTTCTTCTATCTGCGCACCGGCCTCATGACCGCGGCGTTCGGGCTGGCGTGGCTGTGGAGCGAGCGGCTGTGGGCAGGCCGGTGGCAGCCGCTGGTGCTGTTCGGCCAGACGTCGCTGTTCGTCTACTGGGTGCACGTCGAGCTGGTCTACGGCTACCTGACGAAGCCCATCTCCCAGCGCCTGTCGTTCACGGCCGCCTGCGCCGGCGTCGTCCTGCTCACCGTGGCGATGTACTACCTCGCGAAGAACGCGCAGGCCTGGATCGCCCGCAAGCGGGCCGCGCACATCAGCGACTGGCGGACGAAGGCGCTGACGGTGATGGGGCTGTAGCCAGATCGTTCCAGTTGATCAGCGCGTTGAACAGCATGTTGAACTCGCCGTGGTTCTGCCAGCGGTACACCGGGTTGGTCGCGTAGACGATCACCCGGCCTTTGCCGTTGGGCACCTCGACGATGGCGGCGCGGTTGCGGATTTCGTTGGCGCCGCGCATCAGGCCGCTCAGCACGTTGTCGTCGCCGCCCGGATAGCGCAGCAGTACCGTGCCCGGCGCGCCGGCGGTGAGCAGCGGCCCGTTCGTGTACTTCGTCGGCAGCACCTTCTTGTCATAGCCGTAGAAGATCGGGTGCTCCGCGCGCATCACCTCCGCGTTGACGATGGGGCGGGGCGCGTAGAAGGTGCTCGACTGGCGCGTGGCGGTGAGGCCGGGCGCCAGGCCGAAATCCGCCGGGAAGTATGACGCCGAGCCGAGCGTGATCAGCACGCCGCCGGCGTCGACGAACTTCTGGAACTCGAGCACGCCTTCCAGCCCGAAGCCGCCGCGGATGTCCTCGGACGACCCGTATTCGCCGAGAAACTTGAATTCATCGGTCTTCGTGTACGCGAGTGGCTTGCCCGTGGCCGGCGCGCGCTCGACGAACGCGCGGCCGCTGCCGGCCTGGCTCGGGATGACGATGACGTCGTAGTCGCGGCGCAGGTTACCGTCCGCGATGCGCTCCTTGTAGATCAGGTCGAACGGAATCTCGAACTGATCGAACGCGTGGCGCACCCAGCCCACTTCCTGCGTGCTCGTCCACGTGCTGTACATCGCGATGCGCGGCAGGTCGGCGTCCTGCATCGCCACGTCTGGCATGCGGTCGAGCGCCCTGGCCGTGAGGCCGAGCGCCTCGATCTCGGCGCGCGCCTTCGCCAGATCGCCGCCGTCCGCCGGAATCACGAACGACCCCGCCGGATACTCGACGCCGCCCGCCTTGAACGGCTTCGCGGCGGTCTTCACCGGCATGTCCTTGAGCCGGTGCCGCAGCGTGATCATGTGATTCGAGCCGAAATGCGCGACCGCCAGCGCCGCGCCGCCGCGGCCGCCCACGCGCCCCTTGAGCGCCGCGCTCGACACGAGCGCCACCGGCACGTCGAGAATCGAGCTGTCGTCCACCGTGATCACTTCCGTGTGCAGCATGTGGCCCATCGTCCAGCCGCTGTCGTCGTAGGTGCGCAGCGCGGGATCGGGGTAGTCCTGCTTCTCGAGCAGGATCTTCGCGAGCCGCCCGTACGGCTGATCGCGCTTGATGACGTAGGAGCCGGCCGGGTAGGTCTTGTCCTTGATCTTGATCGGCGACGAGGCGAGGCCGACCTCGATGCCCTGCAGACGCAGCAGGTTGACCAGCAGCGCGACGCGCGTCTCGTCCCTCTGGCCGCCGGGAATGATGAAGGCGTGCGGCGCGGTCGTCTTGCCGCCTTCGATGGAGTTCATCGTCTTCTTGTAGAAGTTCTCGAGAATGATCTTCGGGAAGCTGGCGGCGAACTGCAGCCCGGAGAGCACGCCGGTCTGCATGTAGTTCGTGTTGTTGCGCATCGACCACTCGACCTCCGAGTACGGAGGCAGCGGGCGGTACCACTCGCGCGACGCCTGGCCGCCGCCCCGGCCTCCACCGCCTTCGCCGCCGCCGCGCCCGCCGCCGATCGTGCGCTTCATCGTGTTGGCGCCGCCGTTGCCGAACGTCTCGTACATCCGCATCAGGCCGTTGTGGTTGTACGACATCGACCCGAGATAGCCGGGCGACCAGCCGTCCATGAATCCGTGCGTCCACACGCCCGGCATGCCGTACTTGATCATCTGCGCCATCTCGAAGTTGGCGAACATCGGCAGCTCGGCGAACAGGATCGGATCGAGATTCGGGTTCTGCGGCGCCTGGCCCGAGTAGGTGTAGAGGAACGGAATCGACTCGTGCAGGTCGTGCATGATCGGCGGCTTCGTGCGCATGTACCACTCGAGGAGATTGCGCATGCTGACCTGCGAGAAATTGATGTCGCGGTTGTTGTCGTGGAAGACGTACTTGCCCCAGTAGGGCGGGCCGCCGGGACGCCCCGTCTGGGTGTCGTAGTGAATCAGGTGGCGGTAGTACCAGTCGACGTAGCGGTCGCGGCCGTCGGCATCGGCGGCCGGCGTGATCGCCACGATCACGTTGTCGCGGATCTGGCTGACGATGGGCGACGTCTCCACTGCCAGGCGGTACGCGAGCTCCATCAGCATCTCCGACGGCCCCGTCTCGCCGCTGTGAAGCCCGCCCATCAGCTGATACATCGGCTTCGTCTCGGCGATCACTTTCCGGATGTCCGCCTCCGACAGCTTCCGCGGATCCGCCAGCGTCATGTAGCCGTCGCGGTGCTTCTGCAGATCGCGGATGCTCGCCTCGTCGCTGATGTAGACGACGACCATCTCGCGGCCCTCGTCGGTCTTGCCGATCGACTCGATGGAGACGCGGTCGCTGGCGGCGTCGAGCGCGCGGTAATAGCGGAGGATGTCGGCGTAGTAGGTCAGCGTCTTCGGCTGGCCGATGTGATAGCCGAGGATCTCCTTCGGTGTCGGCACGCCCGGCGCCAGCGGCAGGTGGTCGACCAGCGGGCTCATGAACTCCGGCTTCGTCGTCCACTCCCTGACCAGCTTCGCGAACTCCAGGTCCTGGGTCTGCTGCGGGTCGCGGTATTCGAGGACCGACTGCTGAGCAAGGCCCGCCAGAGGGGCCAGGACGAGGGCGACGAGCCCAATGACAAGCCGACGCATGCTATAACTCCTTCAAAGACCGGCGTTTACGGCGATTCTGGAGCCCTGGTGGCGGGAGAAGCCGCCGTTTGAGTGGTGACGGGCTCCGGAAACGTCGATAAGATCGCGGGCGATTGTAACGTTTCGGAGGACCAATGATCAGCGTGGCGGCGCTTCGGATGCAGCAGTTTGGCGTGCAGTTCTATCAGGCCTCGCTGACGGCGCAGGACATCGACAAGCTCGTGCGGTTCGAGGTGCTGAGCTACGGCGAGAAGGGCGGCGGCGTGCGCGGCGCGGCCAAGGCCCCGACCTCCAAGGTGAACTGGGATCTGCTCGAACGGCGCATTGCCTCGAGCGACAAGGCCTATCAGCGCCAGATCATCCGCAAAAAGATCGATGAGCTCGTGCAGTACTACGAGCAGTGCCGCCAGGCGCGTGACCTGCCGTCCATCCCGGGCGCGGTCATCATCTCCGCCGACGAGAAGCTGCGGTTCGACCCGATGGACGAAGGATCGTCGGCCGGCATCCTGAAGGTGCCCGAGCGCGAGGGCGTGCTGCGCGCCATCGACGGCCAGCACCGGCTGCTGGCGCTGCACGCCGACATCGAGCGCTTCGGCGACGAGCCGTTCACGGTGCCGGCGATCATCTTCGACCAGCTTCCCGAAGATCACGTCGTGCAGATGTTCGTGACGATCAACGCGAAGCACACGCGCCTGAACGCGTCGCACCTGGTGTCGCTCTCGGGCCGCCAGCTGTACCGCGACGACAACCTGGCCGCGGCGCACGACATCATCCGCGCGCTCAACGACCGCGAAGACTCGCCGCTCTACGGCGACATCAAGCTGCTCGGCGTCGGCGGCGGGCGCGTGGCGCAGGCGCCGCTCGCGCAGGAGCTCAAGAAGCTGCTGGCGACCGACGCGTTCGGCGCCGGCCGCAAGGGCGACGACTTCCGCGAGGAGTCGAAGCGCTTCTTCGTCAACTACTTCAAGCAGATCTCGCACCTGTTCGGGCCGGCCTGGAACGGGCGCAAGTACAGCATCCGCTCGGCCACGGCGCTGCGCGCCTTCATCCGCGTCGCGCCCGACGTCGTCCGCCGCCTGGATCAGGAGCGGCAGGACCGCACCGACTTCCGCGCCATCGGCCGCGTGATCGCGCCCTGGGGCCGCCGCATCGGCGACATCCGCTTCGAGTCGGACGGCGCCTGGAAGCGCGCCGGCACGACGACCGACTCGCTGGCGAAGGAACTGCGCCTCGCGCTGCAGTACCCGGAGGGCGCGGTCGGGTAATTTGTTGTTGATCTGTTGATTTGGACAGCGTCCGGGCGAAATCAACAGATCAACAAAACAACAAATCTGTAATTGGCGGCACGAAAACCGCCGGTTTTCGGAGTCGATCTCAGGGCCGCTCAGCAGCGGCTTTCCACGAAATCAGGCCTGTTTTGGAGGATTCGGCGTTCGGTACGCCACTTGCCTTAGGAGGGCACGAACAGCCGGCTTGAATATTTACGGCAGGGAGCCGTGAGTTGCTGGGGAGCCAGGTCGGCTGTCGAAACAGAGGCATCGGGTGAGAGCCCGGTGCCTCTAATTTTTTAAGCCGATAGAATCTCGGGCACATGAGCGGCTCAGCTTTCGGACTCCTCTTCCTTCTTCTCCAATCACAGACCGCTCCCGCGCCCGCCGATGTGCGCGCCAGAGTCGACGCGTTCACCGCGGCCAATCAGGCCGCAATCGTCAACGAGCTCGCCGACCTGCTGGCCATCCCGAACGTCGCGGCCGATCGGGCCAACATCCTGCGCAACGTGGAATTCCTCGAGCGGGCGTTCGCGCGCCGCGGTTTCACCACGCGCCGGCTCGAGACGCCGGGCAATCCGCTGTTCTTCGCCGAGCGGGCCACACCAGGCGCCACGAGGACGACGCTGATCTACGCGCACGTCGACGGCCAGCCGGTCGACCCGGCCGCCTGGAAGCAGGTCGACCCGTTCGTGCCGGTCATGCGCACGGGACGGCTCGACGCGGGCGGCGCGCTCGTCGGCGACTGGCGCGCGCGCGATCGTTTCGAGGAGGACTGGCGCCTGTTCGCGCGCTCGGCCTCGGACGACAAAGGGCCGATTATCGCGATGCTGGCCGCGCTCGATGCGCTGGCGGCGGCGGGCGTCCAGCCGTCGACGCACCTGAAAGTGATCATCGACACCGAGGAGGAGGCGAGCTCGCCGAATCTCGTGCCGGCCGTGAAGGCGCATCGCGATCTGCTCGCGGCCGACATGATGCTGATCTTCGACGGCCCGATCCACTCGAGCGGCCGGCCGACACTTGCATTCGGCGCGCGCGGCATCATCACCGGCACCCTCACCGTCTACGGCCCGACGTCGGGCGTGCACAGCGGCAACTACGGCAACTGGGTGCCGAATCCCGCGCTGCGCCTGTCGCAGTTGATCGCGTCGATGAAAGATGACGAGGGGCTCGTCACCGTCGAGGGCTATTACGACGATGTCGCGTCGCTCACGGCGGAGGAGCGCGCGCTGCTCGATGCCGTGCCCGACGACTCGGCGCAGGTGATGCGGACGTTCGGCATCGCCGCTCCGGAGCGCGCCGGGCGATCGCTGCAGGAAGGCCTGCAGGAGCCCACACTCAACATCCGCGGCCTCTCCTCGTCATTCGTTGGATCCGGCGTGCGGACGATCATCCCCGACAGAGCGGTCGCCGAAATCGACCTGCGGCTCGTCAAAGAGACGTCGGGGAAGAAGCTGATGCAGCTGATTGCGGATCACGTCAGGCGCCAGGGCTTCCATCTCGTCGACGGCGAGCCGGACGATGCGACGCGCGCGACGTATCCGAAGATCGCGCGGCTGCGGGTGGGGAGCGAAACGCCGGCGTTCCGCACGTCGCCGCTGCTGCCCGAGAGCCGGGCGCTTGCCGCGGCCATGACGGCGGCGTTCGGCGCGCCGCCCGTGCAAATCCGGACGCTCGGCGGCACGGTGCCGATTGCGCCGTTCGTCGACGCGCTGAACGTGCCCGCGGTGCTTCTGCCGATCGTCAACTTCGACAACAATCAGCACGAGGAAAACGAAAACCTGCGGATGGGGCATTTCTTCAAGGGCATCTCGATTCTCGCGGTGGCGTTGACGCGATAGAGCACAGAACGCAGGACACAGAACACAGAATGCGGATCGACTTGAACAGCGACATGGGAGAAGGCTTCGGGGCCTACACCATCGGAGCAGACACCGACCTTCTGCGCGTCGTGTCGTCCGCGAACGTCGCGTGCGGGGCGCATGCGGGCGATCCGTCGGTGATGCGCCGCACCGTGCGCGCGGCGAAAGCGGCCGGCGTGTCGGTGGGCGCGCATCCCGGGTTCCCGGATCTCGCGGGCTTCGGCCGGCGCAACATGCGCATGACCGCGGCCGAGATCGAAGACAGCGTGATCTACCAGGTGGCGGCGCTGGCCGGCGTGGCCGCCAGTGAAGGCGTCGCGCTCGCGCACGTCAAGCCGCACGGCGCGCTGTACAACATGGCGGCGAAGGATGCCGGCATGGCCGGCGCGATTGCGTCGGCGATTGCCGCCGTCGATCGCCGCCTCGCCATGGTCGGCCTTCCGGCATCCGCGCTCGAGCGGGCGGCGGAGCAGGCAGGCCTCACATTCGCCGCGGAAGGTTTCGCCGACCGCGCCTACGAGGCCGACGGCACGCTCGTGCCTCGCGGGACGCCCGGCGCGCTCATCACCGATCCGGCCGCGGCGGCGGCCGGCGCCCTGCGCATGGCGCGCGAGGGGCGCGTCCGCACCATCTGCATCCACAGCGACACGCCCGGCGCGGCGGCCATCGGCGCCGCGGTGCGCCGGGCCCTCGACGCCAACGGCGTGACGGTGGCGGGACTCGGCGCATGAGCATCTTCGATTTCTGGAGAGAAGCAAATCCGGACGCCCGCCGCGCGCTCATCGCCGCCAGTCTTGGCTGGGCGCTCGATGCGTTCGACATCATGCTGTTCGCGATGGTGCTGCCCGAGCTGCGCGTCGCGTTCGGCATGAGCACGACGACCGCCGGCATTCTGGCGTCGCTCACGCTCGTCGCGTCGGCGGCCGGCGGCATCGGCTTCGGCGTGATTGCCGACCGCTTCGGCCGCACGCGCGCGCTGATTCTCAGCGTGCTCGTCTACTCGATCTTCACGGCCGCCTGCGGCCTCGCCACCGAGATCTGGCATCTCGCCCTGTTCCGCGTGCTGCTCGGCTTCGGCATGGGCGGCGAGTGGGCGAGCGGCGCCGCGCTCGTCGCCGAGACGTGGCCGGCGAACCATCGCGGCAAGGCGATGGCCCTGATGCAGAGCTCCTGGGCGATCGGCTACGCGCTCGCGGCGCTGGTCACCTGGCTGCTGGTCGACAGTTACGGCTGGCGCGTCGTGTTCTTCGTCGGCATCCTGCCGGCGTTCTTCACGCTGTGGGTGCGCCGGTCGGTGAAGGAGCCGGAGGCGTGGACCGCGTCGCGGCTCGAGGCGCCGGTGCCGCTGTCGATGATCGTGCGAGGCCCGCTCGGGCGCATCACGCTCGCGCTCGTGCTGATGAACGCCTGCACGCTGTTTGCCTACTGGGGCTTCAACACCTGGGTGCCGAGCTACCTGAAGGCCGCGACCGGCGACGGCGGCGTCGGCCTGAGCACCGCCGCCAGCACCTTGCTGCTCGTGGCGATGCAGGTCGGCACGTGGCTGGGGTACGTCACGTTCGGCTTCATCAGCGACGCCATCGGCCGCAAGCAGACGTACGTCGCGTACCTGCTCGTGGCGGCGGCGCTCGTCTTCGCCTATACCTCGGTGCGCGTCCCGCTGGTCCTGCTGGTGCTCGGCCCGGTGACCGCGTTCTTCGCCACCGGCTATTTCAGCGGCTTCGGCGCGGTGAGCGCCGAGCTGTATCCCACCGCCATCCGCGCCCGCGCGCAGGGGCTGACCTACAACATCGGCCGCATCGCGTCGGCCGCCGCGCCGTGGATCGTCGGCGGGCTCGCCGCGTCACAGGGCTACGGCGCCGCGCTGAGCATCGCCGCCGCGGCCTTCCTCGCCGCCGCCGCGTGCTGGTACTGGATTCCCGAAACGCACCCCGCCTTCTCGCAGAGCAGGCGGGCTACGGACTGATACGTGAATTGCAGATCTGCGATCTGCGATTGAGGATTCATTTCAGATTTCAGAATGACGAATGATCATTCTCCAATCTGAACTTCTGCAATGAATCTGCAATCACAGATCGTAGATCTTCAATTGCCTTTGACGTCGTACACGTACAGCGCGTCCTGTTCGCGCAGGTAGAGGCGGCCGTTGAGGATCACCGGGTGCGACCAGCTGGGGTGGCGCACGTTCGGGATCTCGAACGATCCCTTCTCGCGATAGTCGGCCGGCATCGCTTCGATCAGCATCATCACGCCGTTCTGATAGCGGAAGTACAGATGTCCGTCGGCGTACGCGACGGCGGCCGATCCCTGTCCCGCATTGCGGATGTCGCCGCCCCACGCCACGTCGCCCGTCGCCAGCTCGATCGCGATCGGAATGCCGCGGTTGTGACCGTGACCGCCGTAGATGTGCGAGCCGTGCAGCACCATGTTGCCGTGATGGTTCTGGAACGTACCCGGATCGAGGAAATAGACCTCGCTCACCGACGTCCGATCGCCTTCGCGATTGATCTTCAGCAGCGCCGCGCCCGTGCCGTACCCGGTCGAGGCGAACACGTGATCGCCGCTGACGATGGGCGTCGGGATGTTGGCGACGTTGTTGGCCACGCGGCCGTAGCCCCACATGAACCAGCCGTCGCTGGCGCGCACGCTGATGACGCCGCGGCCGGTGAGCTGCACGTACTGCTTCACGCCGCCGCCGTTCGAGACGACGATGCTGGAGTAGGCGGCGCCTTCCGGGCCGTTGCTCTGGAACGTGCCCCTCCTGGCGCGCCAGATGTCCTTTCCGGTCTTCGTGTCGAGCGCCACCATGACGGCGTCGCGGACGCCCGGCGTGACGACAACCCGATCGCCGTCGACGAGCGGCGACTCGGAGAAGTTCCATGACGACATCATGCGGCCGCCGAAATCGCGGACGAGGCTGCGCCGCCAGCGCTCCTGGCCGGTGGCCGCGTCGAGCGCGACGAGATCGCCTTCGGTGCCGACGGCATAGACCATCCCGTCGCTCACCGAGGGCGTGCCGCGCGGCCCCGGATGTCCATCGTCCGAGACGGGCCCGACGCGCGCCGCCCAGATCTCGCGACCGTCGCTGTCGGCGAGCGCGATCACGTGCTGCGCGCCGCCGCGATCGCCCATGGTGTAGATGCGGCCGCCCGCGACGGCGACCGACGAGAAGCCGGCGCCGAGATTCTTCGCCGTCATCACGAGGCGCGGGCCGCCCTGCGGCCACTGGCGCAGCAGGCCCGTGTCGGGGGAGCGCCCATCGCGATTCGCGCCGCGCCAGCCCGGCCACTCCGGCGCCTGCTGCGCGGCCGCGACGACGGAGAACGCGGCGGCGATGGTGACGGCGGACAGCATGCTCGGGATACGAAACCTCATCGGCAGCTCCTTGCGACCAGCAACTCTGCTATTAGACGCTGAATCGGCGCGGCCGGCCGATCCCGCTTACAATCGAAGGCATCCATCATGCGTTCACTCATTGCGCGTCTCACCGTCTGTGCGGTGCTCGCCGCGGCGTCGGCGCCGCTCGCGGCCCGGCAGGCTCCATCGGTTTCGGCGGACGCCAGAGCGATCGTCGATCGCCACCTTGCCGCCATCGGCGGCGCGAACAGCCTCGAGGGCGTCGCGTCGATGCGCGCGGCCGGCACCCTCGCGATGCCGGCGCAGGGCATCACCGGCACGGTCGAAATCGCGGCGGCGCGCCCGAACAAGACGCTGCTGAAGGCGACCATCGAGGGGATCGGCACGCTCGAAAGCGGCTTCGACGGCGTGCACGGATGGACGATCGATCCGATCATGGGGCCGTCGCTCCTCACCGGCAAGCAGCTGGACCAGGCGAAGTTCGACTCGGTGTTCGAGAGCACGTTTCTCGACGCGTCGCGCTACGCGTCGCTGACCGCGGCCGGCATCGAGACGTTCGACGGGCGGAAGGCCCATCGCGTGAATGCGGTCAACGCGCTCGGCGACACGTCGGCCGAGTACTTCGACGTCGAGACCGGACTGCATGCCGGATCGGTATCGACGCGCGACACGGCCATGGGCCCGGTCGAGGTCACGTCCATCATGCGCGACTATCGCACATCTGGCACCGCGCTGCAGCCGCATCAGCTCGTGCAGAAGATGATGGGCGTCGAGCAGGTGCTCACGCTCGATCGCATCGAGTTCAATTCGGTCGGCGCCGACGCCTTCGCGATGCCGCCGGCCGTCAGGGCGCTCGTCAGGAAATGAAGACCGCGATTGCCGCGCTGCTGCTCGCGGTGTCGGCCGGCGCGCAGGCGCCCTCCGTGCCGCTGGCCCTGCAGACGTTCGATGCCGCGTGGTCGATCATCGACACGACCTACTACGATCCGGCCTTCCGCGGCGTGGACTGGAACGCCGTGCGCGACGAGCTGCGGCCGCAAGCGGCGCGCGCGGCCAGCGGCGACCAGCTGCGGGAGGTCATCCGGCGCATGATCGCGCGGCTCGGCGAGTCGCACTTCGCCGTGCTGCCGCAGTTCGCGGAGACATCGGAGCAGCAGTTCGGCGACCTGTCGGGCTCGCCGGGCTTCGACGTGCGCGCGTCGGGCGATGCGCTGCTCGTGACGCGCGTCGATCCAAAGAGCCCCGCGCACCAGAGCGGCGTGCGGGCCGGCCAGCTCGTCACCAGAATCGGCGCCACCGACGTCTCCACGCTCGTGGCGGCGCTTCCCGCCGACGCGCCGCCCCAGCTGCGCGGCTGGGAGCTGTGGCGCGCCGCGAGCCTCCGGCTGCGCGGGCCGGCCGGCTCGCGCGTCACCGCCATCTTCGACGGCGCGCCGCGCGTGATCGCGCGCGTCGAGGAGCCTGGCCAGACGGTGCTGCTCGGCAACCTGCCGCCCATGCGCCTCGACGTCGAGGCCTCGGCGGTCGAGACGCCGTCAGGCGCCGCGGCCGGCGTCATTCGCTTCAACGTCTGGATGGCCGGCGCCGACGCGCCCGTGGCCGACGCCGTCCATCGCTTCCGCTCCGCCCGCGGCATCGTCCTCGACCTGCGCGGCAATCCGGGCGGGCTGGCCGGGATGCTGCAGGGCATCTCGGGACATTTCTTCGGCGAGCGCGTCGCGCTCGGGACGATGAAGACACGGGAGACGAGCCTGACGTTCTTCGCCAATCCGCGGCTGTCGCGGCCCGACGGAACGCGCGTGGCGCCGTACGGCGGGCCGGTGGCGATTCTGGTCGACGGCCTCACGGGCAGCGCGTCGGAATGTTTTGCCGGCGGCATGCAGGCGGTCGGCCGCGCCCGGGTATTCGGCGAAACCACGATGGGGCAGGCGCTGCCGGCCTCGTTCACCCGGCTTCCCAACGGCGATATGCTGCTGCACGCCATCGCTGATTTCGTGACCGCGGACGGCACCCGGCTCGAGGGACGCGGCGTGATACCGGACGAGCCGGTGCGGGTGGACGTGCGGACGCTGGCCGGGGGCCGCGACCCCGTGCTGGAGGCCGCGCTGGCGTGGATTGACGGGGTGTAGGGCCCCCCGGAGAGCATTATTGAACTGGCTCAGCCGGTTTGATAGACTGCAGCCACCTGCACTTGCCTTCCGCGTTTGAGGCCCAATTTCTAATCCGGCACTCACGCATCGCCGCCTTCCGCGGCTCGGCGCATCTGGCGCCGCAAGGCGATTTTTCGACTCGGGAGTTTTTTTGATGGAGCAGCCGCGCCCGCTGCGTCTCGGCGACATCGTGGACGACTACTGTCCACGCGAGCGCCGTCTCACGAACCACGCGATTGTCGCGATCGTCGAAGAGACGATCAAGCAGACCCGCTGCACGACGTGCGATCACGAGCACGTCTACAAGCAGGCCCGCGAGCCCCGGCGCCGCAAGAAGGACGACACCAGCGCCCTCTACTCGCAGGTGCTGTCGGGACTTCAGAAACCGGCCGCCCCGACTTTTTCAGAGGAGAGCGACAGCGTGGACGACACACCCGAGACGCCCGGCGCCAGCGCGCCGCCGCCGATGGCCGAACCGGCCGCTGCCGCGGCTCCGCCCGCGGCCGCCGCTCCGGCCGTGGCCGACCCCGCCGTGGTCGAGCCCGCGCAGGGCAGCGCCGCTGCGGAGGCTGCGGAGGATGAGGACGAGGCCGACGGCAACGTCGCCGACGGCAGCGACGAACCCTGGCCGATGCATCGCCGCCTGATTCGCGCGCAGCTGCCGCGCACCGGCAACGAGCCGCCTCCGGCGCGACCGCTTCCGGAGTTCACCGTGCGCCAGCCGGGCGCGCGCGGCGGGCAGCGCCAGTGGGGCCGCGGCGGCGCCGGCGCCAACGGCAACGGCGGTCACGCGCACCGCGGCGGGCAGGGGCAGGGGCAGGGCGGCGGCCAGGG
>DATKDT010000137.1:0-51711 GCA_035512575.1 Vicinamibacterales bacterium
GGCTTCGACCGCGAGAAGCTCGCGCTGCTGATGGAGCTCAAGAACGTCACGCGCGGCCGGCTTCGCGACTATGCCGACGCCGTGAAAGGCGTGACCTACACGCCTGTCAAAGGCGGCACGTCGCATCCGATGTGGGCGCACCGCGCCGACTGCGCGTTTCCAAGCGCCACGCAGAACGAGCTGTCGGGTGAAGACGCCGCGCATCTGGTGAGCAACGGCATCATGGCGGTCGCCGAAGGCGCGAACATGCCGTGCACGCTCGACGCGGTGCGCGTGTTCGTCGACGCGAAGGTGCTGTATGCGCCCGGCAAGGCGGCCAACGCCGGCGGCGTGGCGACGTCGGGGCTCGAAATGTCGCAGAACAGCGCGCGCCTCACGTGGACGCGCGAGGAAGTCGACGCGCGGCTGCACGGCATCATGAAGGCCATCCACCGCGCCTGCCGCGACACCGCCGACGCCTACGGCGCGCCGGGCAACTACGTGCACGGCGCCAACATCGCCGGCTTCCTCAAAGTTGCGGGGGCAATGCTCGATCAGGGGCTCGTCTAGGGTAAGGGGACTCTTACCCTTATGATGGTGCATGCCTGATCGACGCGTCCTTCGGGGCGTGATGACGGCGGTGCTGCTGCTGGCAGCCGCCGCCGGCGTGCGCGGCGCGCGCGCCCAGACCCCCGCGGCCGCCGCGCCGGTGGTCTACGTCATCCACATCGACGGCATGATCGACCTCGGGCTCGCGCCGTTCCTGGCGCGTACCATTCGCGAAGCCTCCGCCGCCGGCGCCGCCGCCGTCGTCCTCGACATCAACACCTTCGGCGGCCGCGTCGACGCGGCCGTCCTGATGCGCGACGCGCTGCTCAACGCGCCGCTCCGCACCATTGCCTTCATCAATCAGCGCGCGATCTCGGCGGGCGCCCTCATCGCGCTCGCCTGCGACACCATCGTCATGATGCCTGGCGGCACCATTGGCGCGGCCATGCCGGTGCTCGGCGGGGGCGAGGGCGAAGCGCGCGCGACAGACGAGAAGACCGTGTCGTACGTGCGGAAGGAGTTCCGCGCGACGGCCGAAGCGCGCGGCCGGCCCCCCGTGCTGGCCGAGGCCATGGTCGATGAGGACGTCGAGATTGCCGGCGTCATCGAAAAAGGGAAGCTGCTGACGATGACGACGTCGGAGGCGATGCAGCACAAGCTGGCCGAGCACACGGCCTCGACGCTCGAGGCGGCGCTCGACGCCGCGGGCCTGCCCGGCGCCACGCTGCGGCCTGTCGACCAGACGTGGGCCGAGACGCTGGTGCGTTTCCTCACGCATCCCGTGATCGGCTCGCTGCTGATGTCGATGGGCATCCTCGCCCTGTTCGTGGAAATCCGGACGCCGGGTTTCGGCGTGCCGGGCGCGCTTGGCCTTGCGATGCTGGGCCTGTTCTTCTGGGGGCACTGGATCGTGGCGCTCGCGGGCTGGGAGGAGCTGATGCTGGTCGGCATCGGCGTCGTGCTCATCCTGCTCGAAGTGTTCGTGCTGCCGGGGTTCACCGTCGCCGGCATTGCCGGCATCATCGCGCTCGTGGCCGGTCTCGCGCTTGCGCTGGTGGGCGCGGGCTCGACCATCGTCCACATCATCAACGCGCTCGGCCGCGTGGCCATCTCCATCCTCATCGCGATCGGCGCCGCGTTCGCGCTCTTCGGCGCGCTGCCGCGCCTGCCCTTCGGCCGGAAGCTCGTGCTCAACACCGGAATGCCCGCCGCCGGCGGGTACGCGTCGGCGCCGGAATCGGATCGCCAGTGGCTGGGACGCGCCGGGACGGCGCTGTCGCCGCTGCGGCCGGCCGGCATTGCCATCATCGACGGCGCGCGCGTCGATGTCGTCTCGGACGGCGGCTTCATCGAAGCCGGCGCCCCCATCGAAGTCACGCGCGTCGACGGAAACCGGATTGTCGTCCGGCGTCTGTCCCCGCGCCAGGAGCCTGCAGTATGAATCTCGACCCTACGTCAATCGGCGCCATCGGCCTGCTCATTCCCGCGATCGTCCTGCTCGTGGTGGTCCTGTACATCGTGCCGCTGCCGCTATGGATTGCCGCGTGGTCGTCGGGCGCGTACGTCGGGCTGCTGACGCTCGTCGGCATGCGGCTGCGCCGCGTGCCGCCCGGCACCGTGGTCACGGCGCGCATCAGCGCGGTGAAAGCCGGCCTGCAGATCTCCATCGACGATCTCGAGGCGCATTACCTGGCCGGCGGCAACGTCGTGCGCGTGGTCAACGCGCTGATCTCGGCCGACAAGGCGAACATCGAGATGCCGTTCAAGCGCGCCGCGGCCATCGACCTCGCGGGCCGCGACGTGCTCGAGGCCGTGAAGATGTCGGTCATCCCGAAGGTCATCGAGACCGCGAGGATCGCCGCCGTCGCGAAGGACGGCATCCAGCTGATTGCCGTCTCGCGCGTCACGGTCAGGACGAACATCGATCGCCTGGTGGGCGGCGCGGGCGAAGAGACGATCATCGCGCGCGTCGGCGAGGGCATGGTCAGCACCATCGGCTCGGCCGCCACGCACAAGGACGTGCTCGAGAATCCGGATCACATCTCGAAGAACATCCTCAGCCGCGGGCTCGACGCCGGCACCGCCTACGAGATTCTGTCGATCGACATCGCCGACGTCGACGTCGGCGAGAACATCGGCGCGAAGCTGCAGATCGATCAGGCCAACGCGGACAAGCAGATCGCGCAGGCCAAGGCCGAAGAACGGCGCGCGATGGCCGTCGCGCTCGAGCAGGAAATGCGCGCGCGCGTCGTCGAGGCCGAAGCTGAAGTGCCGCGCGCCATGGCCGAGGCGTTCCGCCAGGGCAACCTCGGCATCATGGACTACTACAAGATGAAGAACATCCAGGCCGACTCGACGATGCGCGAGTCGATTGCCGAGGGCGGCGACGAGCCGCCGCCGACGCGCAAGTAGCGGCGATGTCGATCGAGCTCATTCTCGCGATTATCTTCTTCGGCCTGCTGCCGCTCATCGAGCGGCTGATCCGTGCCGCGCGCGAGCGGGAAGGCGGCACGGCGCGTCCGGCGCCGCCGCCCTGGGAGCCGGCGGGGGAAGAGTGGGAGCCGGCGGAGGAGGAGGAGGACGAGCCGTACGTGCTCGAGCCGCCGCCGATGCCGATGCCGGCGCCGCGCATGCCGGCGCCGCGTGTCGAGAAGCCGCGCGTGCCGGCCCTCAAGCCCGCCCCGGTCACGCCGCGGATGGCGCCTTCGCGCGCGCCGTCGCGCGTGACCGCGCACGATCGGCGCACCGACGATGCGTTCAAGGGAGCGCGGCGTCGCCGGGGACGGCGCGACATCGCCGCCGCGCTGCACAGCGACGCGGGCCTGCGCCGCGCCGTTGTCCTGATGACGATTCTCGGTCCCTGCCGCGCGCTCAGCCCCTACGACCGCTGACCGACATGACCCAGCCCGCGCGCGCAGCCGCTACAATCTGACCCGTGAGACGGTGGGGACAGATCGCGGCGGTGGCCGCGGGGATTGCCGCCGTGCCGCTGCTGTGGCGGCCGGTGTTCGAGGCGTGGGCGCCCGAGACGGCACGCGCCACGCCCAGCTACCTTCCGGCGCTCGAACCCGCGCGGGCGCGCGAGCCGTTCGATCCGGTGCCACTCGAGGAGCTACGCGCGGTGAACCCGCCCATCGTCGTCATCGGCGACTCGATGGCCGGCCGCATTAACAGGCGGCGCCTCGAAGAGCTGGCGGACGGCGCGGTCTGGCCCATCCTGCGCAACGCCACCGGCTCGGCGCACTGGTTCCTCATCTTCAAGAACTACGTCGTCGCGAGCGGCAGCCGGCCCAAAGCGGTCGTCGTCTTCTTCCGCGAAACGAACATGACCGACCCGATGTTTCGCGTGGACGGCGTGTATCGCGCCAGCGCGGATCCGCTGTCGCACGATTTCGAGCCGGAGCTGAATGCGGCCCTCGCGTCGCGCACGCAGGGCGCGTGGTTCCGCGTGCACAGCGCCGTCGACCGCATCTATGGCGTGGAGCAGACGCGGCGCTGGCTCGAGCCCGAGCTGGCCGCATATCCGGCGCGAGTCGTGGCCGGTCCGGGGGCCGCCGGCTCCTTGCTCGAACAACTCAATACGGAATTCGCGCTCGACCGGCTGCGTCCGGGGCTGGCCGCCGACATGGATCCGGCCGCGCGCGACGCGCCCGATTTCCATCGTGACGTGCATCGATCGGTGCTGCCCGCGTTCGTGTCGCTCGCGCGCCAGCACGACATCACGCTGATTTTCGTGCGCGTCCTTCGCCGGCCCGAGAACGGCCGCGCCCCCGCCGAATCGCGCGCGATGCAGGACTACGTTCGCGACCTCGGGGCGTATCTGGAGGCCAACAGCGCCGTCTTCCGAGACGACCGCCACTATCCGGGCATGGCGGCGCTGCCGTATGACGATGGGGACCATATTGCGAGGGAGGCAATGGTGCCCTATACCGAACTGTTCTACGAGCAGATGGCGGCGCACCTCCGTTGATTTTCCACAGCTTCGACTTCGTCGTCTTCTTCCTGGTGGCGTGCGGCGTGTACTGGACGCTGCCGCACCGGTGGCAGAACGTCTTTCTGATTGCGGCCGGGGCCGTGTTCTACGGATACGTCCATCCGTGGTTTCTCGGGCTGCTGTGGTTTTCGGCGACGCTCGATTACACCGCCGCGAGGCTGATTGAGGCGCGGCCGCGGCACAAGCGGCTGTTCCTCGTGATGAGCCTGGCCGGCAACCTGGGCCTGCTCGGGTTCTTCAAGTACTTCAACTTCTTCGTCGACAACGTCGGCGCGGCGCTGGAGGTGTTCGGGCTGTCGTTTCCGCGGCCGGCGCTGCAGGTCATCCTGCCGGTCGGCATTTCGTTCTACACCTTCCAGTCGCTGAGCTACACGATCGACGTCTATCGCAGGAAGATTCCGGCGCGGCGCAGTTACACGAACGTGCTGGCGTTCGTGACCTTCTTTCCGCCGCTGGTGGCCGGGCCGATCGAGCGCGCGTCGCATCTGCTGCCGCAGATGGAGCAGCCCCGGCGGTTCGAGGCCGCGCTGGCGCGCGACGCGATCTTTCTGATTCTGTGGGGCTACTTCAAGAAGCTGGTCATTGCCGACAACGTCGGCGTGATTGCGAACAAGGTGTTCGCCATCCGCGAGCCCGGCTTCGAGATGCTGTGGGCCGGCGTCTTCGCGTTTGCGATTCAGATCTACGCCGACTTCTCGGCCTACAGCGACATCGCGCGCGGCGTGGGGCGGTGGTTCGGCTTCTCGCTGATCCGCAACTTCGATCATCCGTACCTGGCGCGCGGGCCGGCCGACTTCTGGCATCGATGGCATATCTCGCTCTCGAGCTGGTTCCGCGACTACGTCTACATTCCGCTCGGCGGCAGCCGCGGCGGCTCCGGGCGGCGGACGATCAATCTGATCCTGACGTTCCTGCTGTCGGGCCTGTGGCACGGCGCGAGCTGGAACTACGTGCTGTGGGGGCTCTACCACGGCGTGCTGGTGGCGCTGGCGCGCGCGATCGATCCGATCACGCCCCGAACGCCCGCGCGCTTCAACGTGGCGATTGCGCCGTTTCAGATCGCGGGCACGTTCGTGCTCGTGCTGTTCGGCTGGCTGCTGTTCCGCGAGACCGACTCGGCGTATCTCTGGCACTACCTCACGCTGTCGCCGTTCGGCAGCACGGCGGAACAGCGCCTGATGGGCGCGTATCTGTTCGCGCTGACGGCCATCTATACCGTGCCGCTCGTGATCCACATGTGGTGGGATGCGTGGTTCCTGCCGCGATGGGAAGTCGGCAGGGAAGCGCTGCGCCCGAAGAGCGCGCGCCGGCTCGCGGTCGAGACGCTGGCCGGCGGCGTGCTGTTTGCGCTGCTGCTCGTCTTCCGAAGCCAGACGAGCATGGATTTCATCTACTTTCGCTTTTAGGCGTAGCCATTCGCGGTGGATTGTAAATTGTAAATGGCGATGAAAAGAGCACTCCCCCACCCGCTCGCGCTGCTCGCGATCTGCATCCTGATCGCCGGCGCGCTGACGCATCTCGTGCCGGCCGGGCAGTACGAGCGCCGCCAGGACGCGGCAACCGGCCGCGAGATGGTCGTGCCCGGCACCTACGCGCAGGCGGCGCCCAATCCGCTCGGGCCGCTTGCCATCGCGCTCTCGGTGCCGAAGGGCATCATCGACGCCGCCGAAGTGCTCGCCGTCGTCTTTCTCGTCGGTGGCGCGTTCGTCGTCATCGAGCGCACGGGCGTGCTGCATGCCGCGCTGGCGTGGCTGGTGGGCCGGCTGCGGCGGCGCGAAGCGCTTGCGATCCCCATCGTCTGCCTCGCGTTCGCGGCGGGCGGCGCGCTCGAGAACATGCAGGAAGAGATTATTGGCCTCGCGCCCGTGCTCGTCCTGCTTGCCACACGGCTTGGCTTCAACGCCGTCACTGCCGTGGCGATGAGTTTGGGCGCCGCGGCCGTCGGCGCCGCCTTCAGTCCCATCAACCCGTTCCAGGTCGGCATCGCCCAGCAGGCCGCCGGCGTCCCGCTCTTCTCGGGCGCCGCGTTCCGCACGACTGTCCTGTTTGCCGCGCTCGCCCTCTGGATCGCCGGCACGATGCGCTACGCACGCCTGACATCCGACCCGGTTAGAAATTCCCGGTTGGTCGAGGACGCGCCAGACCAACCGGGAATTTCTAACCGGGTCGAGTCTCGCCCGCCCCGGCTCGCCACCGCCCTGATCCTCGCGCTCGTCGTGCTCGGCTTCGCCGCGTTCATCCTCGGACTCACGCGCTGGGGATGGGGCTTCAACGAGCTGTCGGCCGTCTTCCTCGTCGTCGGCATCCTCGCCGGCCTGATCGGACGGCTCGGCGTCAACGGCACGGCCGACGCCTACGTGCAGGGCTTCCGCGACATGGCGTATGCCGCCATGCTGATTGGCTTCGCGCGCGCGATCTTCGTGGTGCTCGACGAGGGGCAGATCATCGACACGATCGTCCACGGCCTGTTCACGCCGCTCGAGGGCCTGCCGCGCCCCGTCGCCGCGCTCGGCATGATGGCCGGCCAGGCCGCCGTGCACGTGCCGGTGCCGAGCGTGAGCGGCCAGGCGGTGCTCACGCTGCCGATCCTGGCGCCGCTGTCGGATCTGCTCGGCATCAGCCGGCAGGTGGCGGTGCTCGCGTATCAGTACGGCGCGGGGTTGTGCGAGATTCTGACGCCGACCAACGGCGCGCTGATGGCGGTGCTGGCGGCGGCGGGTGTGCGGTACGAAGACTGGATGAAGTTCGCCGTCAGCATGTGGGCCATGCTGACGGCGCTCGGCGCGGTTGCGATTCTTACGGCAATGGCGACTGGTCTCTGACCACCGGCGCGCGCGGGCCGTCGCCCATCAGCCGCGCGGTTTCGCTGTTGAGCAGCGCCCACAACGCGTAGACGCCGACGGCGGTGCCGAACGGGAAGTGGAAGATCATCAGCGCCGCGATCACGATGCCCGCCAGGCGCGCCCACTCGCGGTGCCGCATCAGGCCGATGCCGACGACGATCGGCGGGATCGAGAGGCAGAGCAGGAACAGCACCAGCGCCGTGCCGGTGATGCCGATGATGGGCAGCGCCATGCTGGCGTCTGGATCGCCCGACATGCCGGCCGCGAAGCCGGCAATCGAGAACGCGAACACGAAGAACATCGCGCCCAGCAGATTCAGCGCGCCCATGATGATGAAGAGCGCGGCGACCACCTTCACGTGCGTCTGCATCCGTTCGTATGTCTCGGGCATCACTTCTCCTGTGCCTACTCTTCGTCCTTGTCGTCGGGCAAGTCCGGAACCGGGTCGTCGTCGCTCTTCGCGAATGGATTCGCGAGATCGGCGTCGTCCGGCTTCCGCCAGTCCTCGTCCGGATCGTAGAGCGCGTCGACGCGGCCGCTGAAGCGCTCCTTGATCGGGCCTTTCGGGCCGCGCTCGCCGTATTCCTGCTTGCGCGCGCCGGGGCCGGTGGCCTTCTTCTTGGGCGGGCCGAACCGCGCCTCGCGCGGGATGTCGGGGCCGCCGGGCCGTCCGGTGCCGAAGCCGCCGGAGGGTCGCGGGGGACCGCCGTAGCCGCCCGGACCACCGCCGGGACGTCCGCCGCCGAAGCCGCCGCCTCCGCCGCCCGGGCGATAGCCGCCGGGGGCGCGTTCTTCGCGCGGCCGGGCTTCGCTCACCGCGAGCGAGCGGCCCATGAACGGCTGCTGGTTGAAGCGGCGCACCGCTTCCTCGGCCAGCTCGCGCTCGATGTATTCCACGAACGCGAAGCCCCGAGGGCGCCCGGTTTCCCTGTCGACCGGGATGACGACCTGCGAGGGATCGCCGACGGCTGCGAAATGCGCCCGAAGATCCGCTTCGGTCGCGCCGTACGGCATGTTACCGACGAACAAACGAACTGCCACTGACTGTCCTCACGTGTTGACCCGCCGGTTTATCCCGGCGCGGTATTCAGGGCCGGGCGCTGCAAGGCCGCGGCCAGTACCTCAGCTGCTGGGGATAGCGGATTCGACAAACAAAAATCGATCGTCGCCACTGGGCTATTTATGTGAATGAAGAGGAAGGATGGCTCGGGGCCGATGGTAGCAGAGGCCGCCAGCAGGCGCAACCGGCTGAGGTGGCCGCGCGAGCGCAGCCCCACTATCGAGGCGCGCACCACGTCACGGAGAGAGCCTTCGAGTCCGGATCGGTCGCTCTTCGGCAATCGCTCCCCGTCCCGGCGTCCTGTCGCGCTCGGTGTAGGCGAAGTCATCGTCGATACCGATTTCTTCGAGATCGTGGGTTTCGAGAAACCTGCTGTAGGCACTGCCGAACTGCCCCTGCTGTCCGCGCAGGCGCTGGAACCCCTGGTGCGACACCAGGACGGCGACCGGACGCCCTCGTCTGGTTAGCTCGATCGGCGCGCCGGTTTCGGCCTCGGCGACGATTCTGGCCAGGCGCGAGCGGGCTTCGGCGATGGAATACCGGCGGGACATGCCGAAGTGTACATCCAGGCTATAGCCGCAAGCCGGGCAGCTACTGCGCCTTCGGGATGAAGACGGCGCTTCGCGAGCGAACGGTTGTCCCGCCCTTCTTCACCCTGACCTGGATCCGGTGCGTCTTGCCGTCGCGCTCGGCCGGCGCCGTTTCGACGCCGAGCAGATAGTAGGCGGACGTTTCCTGGAGGAGTCGCTTCAGAGCCTGATCCGGGCCGGCGTGGACGGTGATGAGGGAGCCGCCCGCGTTGCCGGTGAAGCGTTCGAGGCCGTTGGCACCGAGTGCTCCGTCGCGATGGACGGTCTGGCCTCCGCCTCTGCTTCTGGCCGAGAAGGCCGTGAGGAAAGACACATCGAGATGCAGCGTGTAGATGACGGCGTTGGCTTCGGCCGCGCGCAACCCGAGCGTGTCGGCCTCGAGGCGGATGTCGGGACGTCCCCCCATGCGGTCGCTCGTCGCCATTCCGGCGCTGATCACCACGAGCGTTTTTCGGCCCGGCCACTCCCTGACCGCTTCCACAACAGACCGCAGCCCGGTGACGCTGCGTGTGCTCTGGATCTCGGCGTTGATGGCGATTTCGCGCGCCGCGAGGTTCACCTGCAGAACACAAGCCCTGTCCATGCCCGGGCACTCGCGGCTCCGGACCCGCCGCATCGTCACCTCGTCCTGCGCGGCGAAATCGACCGCTTCCGAGAGCGAGATGTTGTACCGCGTTATGACGGACATGTACTGGCCGCCCATCTTCCGAAGCGCGGCGCGAATCGCCTCGCGATCGTGAGTCGGCGCGACGCTCACGCCCGGCTGCGGGTACGCGACGAAGCCAATCAGATCGTCCGGCGATGCCAGCGCAAGCAGCCTCGTGACGGCCTCGATGGCCGCGGGCTCCTGGACGATCTGGAGACTGGACTGATCAACGCCGAGGATGAGCGTGCGGCTTTCGGTGCGCGGTTCCGGTGTGGCGGGCGAGGTCGCCACTGGTGCGCCGAGTGTCGCGGCGGCGCCGATCTCGCTGCCGCCGGCGAGCCGCACGAACTCGCTGCTGACGACGGTGCGGCGGCGGCCGTCGATGAAGACCTCGAAGTCCCCGGCGGCGAGGCCGGTGACCGGCTGCCACTTCCGGTCCGACACCTGGACGTCGACCATGATGACGTCGGCGCCCGACCGGAACACCGGCTGCTGCGGCGTCTGGCCGGTCTGAATGGCCAGAGCCACCAGCGCGATCAGCGAGATTCTGCCCGGCATCTGGAGGCGAGCCTACAGGAAGGGCTCCCCGGCTACAACCGGCTCAGGTTGCCCGGCCGCAGGGGCTTGCGTATCATTACTAGTTACCGGTTCAGAGAATCAGCCCGCAGTGCAGTCACTCATCGTTCGCGGCGCCCGCACGCATAACCTCAAGAACGTCGACCTGACGTTGCCCGCCAGGACGCTTGTCGTCTTCACGGGCGTCAGCGGGTCGGGCAAGTCGTCGCTTGCCTTCGACACGATCTACGCCGAGGGGCAGCGCCGCTACGTCGAGTCGCTGTCGGCCTACGCGCGCCAGTTCCTCGAGCGGATGGAGAAGCCCGACGTCGACAAGATCGACGGGATCGCGCCGGCCATCGCCATCCGGCAGAAGAACAGCATCCGCAACCCGCGATCGACCGTCGGCACCACAACCGAAATCCACGACTACCTGCGCCTGCTCTGGGCCCGCGTCGGCCGCACGATCTGCCGCCAGTGCGGCGAGCCCGTCATCCGCGAAACACCGGACGTGGTCGCCACGCGCCTCGGCGAGCTCGCGGAAGGCACGCGGATTCTGCTCGGGTTCGATTATCCGATCCCGCCGATGTCCGCCGGCCCCGACTCGGCCGGCGACGATGACGAGCCGGCCGAGCCGCGTGATCCGGCGGCCGACCTGCTGCCGCCGGCTTTGGCCGACGATCCGCTTTCAACCATCCTGGCCACGCTCCGCAAGCGGGGCTTCGGCCGGCTGCTGATCGACGGCAGGACCGTGGACATCGAAGAGGCCGATCCGGACGCGCTGCGCGGCCTCGCGGTGCTGCCGGTCATCGTCGACCGGCTCAAAGTCGATCCCGCGTCTCGCTCGCGCATCACCGACTCGATCGAGACGGCGTATCACGAGGGCGGCGGCGCCGCATTCGTCATCGAAGTGGACGAAGCGGGACAGGCGGGACAAACGCACAGATTCAGCGAGCGGTTCGAGTGCCGCAACTGCGGCATCCAGTACGAAGTGCCGCAGCCGCGCCTCTTCTCGTTCAACAACCCGTTCGGCGCGTGTCCCACGTGCCATGGCTTCGGCAACATCATCGAGCTCGATCTCGATCTGGTCGTGCCCGATCAAACGAAGTCGATCAACCAGAACGCCATCGAGCCCTGGAGCAAGCCGCACTACCGCGCGCACCTGGCGCTGCTGAAGCGCGCCGCGAAAGCCGGCCCCCACGGAAGCAACGTCCGACTCGACGTGCCGTGGAAGGACCTCACCGACGCCGAGCGCCAGTGGGTGGTCGAGGGGGACGGGGATTACCAGGGCATCAAGGGCTTCTTCCGCTGGCTCGAGCGGAAGAAATACAAGGTGCACGTGCGCGTGTTCCTCAGCCGCTATCGCGGCTACCTCACGTGCTCGGACTGCGGCGGCACGCGCCTGCGGCGCGAGGCGCGCGACGTGCGCGTGGGCGGCCAGACCATCGACCTCGTCTGCGCCCTCACCGTGCAGCAGGCGCGCGGCTTCTTCTCGTCGCTCGAGCTCACCGAGAAGGAAGCGGTGGTGGCCGGCAAGATCCTGCACGAGATTCAGCGCCGCCTGACGTTCCTGACCGACGTCGGCCTCGAATACCTGACGCTTGACCGCCTGTCGTCGACGCTTTCGGGCGGCGAGTCGCAGCGCATCAACCTCGCGACGTCGCTCGGCTCGGCGCTGGTCGGCACGCTCTACGTGCTCGACGAGCCGTCGATCGGCCTGCACCCGCGCGACAACGAGCGGCTGATTGCCATCCTCCGCCAGCTGCGCGACCAGGGCAACACCGTGCTCGTCGTCGAGCACGACGCCGACATGATCCGTGTCGCCGATCACGTCGTCGATCTCGGCCTCGGCGCGGGCGAGCAGGGCGGGCGCATCGTGTTCTCGGGCACGTTCGAGGATCTGCTCAAGGAGCAGCGCTCGCTCACCGCCAAGTACATGCGCGACGAGCTGGCCATTCCGATTCCGTCGCAACGCCGCCGCCCGACGATTCAGCGGCTGAAAGTCATCGGCGCGTCGGAGCACAACCTGAAGAACATCGACGTCGAGATTCCGCTCGGCCTGCTCACGTGCGTCACGGGCGTCAGCGGCTCGGGCAAGTCGACGCTCGTGCACGACGTCGTCTACGCCGCGCTCAAGCGCCTCAAGGGCGACTGGGACCGCCGCGTCGGCACGCACAGAAAGATCGAGGGGCCGGAGATGGTCAGCGACGTGGTGCTCGTCGACCAGCAGCCGATCGGCCGCACGCCGCGCTCCAACCCGGTGACGTACCTGAAGGCGTTCGACCCGATTCGCGAGCTGTTCGCGCAGACGAAGGACGCGCGCGCCAAGGGCATGACCGCCAGCCACTTCTCGTTCAACGTGCCGGGTGGCCGCTGCGACGCGTGCGAAGGCGAAGGCGTCGTCCGCGTCGAGATGCAGTTCCTCGCCGACGTGTTCGTGCCGTGCGACGAGTGCGACGGCAAGCGCTTCAAGCAGACGGTGCTCGACGTCCGCTACAAGAACAGGAACGTCGATCAGGTGCTCGACATGACCGTGCGCGAGGCGCTCGGCTTCTTCGCGCAGTCGCCGAAGGTCATGCGCCGCCTGCAGGTGCTCGACGAGATCGGCCTCGGCTACCTCCGCCTCGGCCAGCCGGCCACGACGCTGTCGGGCGGCGAGGCGCAGCGCATCAAGATTGCATCGCATCTGGCGTCGCAAACCGGCGACCGCGTGCTTTATATTCTTGACGAGCCCACCACCGGCCTGCACTTCGACGACATCGTCAAACTGCTGGCGGCGTTCAAGAAGCTGCTGGCCGCGGGGCACAGTCTGCTCGTGATCGAGCACAACATGGACGTGATCAAGGTGGCCGACTGGATCATCGACCTCGGCCCCGAAGGCGGAGAAGCGGGCGGCCTGGTCGTCGCCGCCGGCACGCCCGAGGCCGTGTCGCTGGTCGACGCCTCGCACACGGGCCGCTACCTCCGCGACGTGCTCGCCGCGGGGCGGGCGCATGCATATCAATAGCAGGCTCCAGGCCCCAGGCCCCAGACTCCAGGTACTGCCCGGAGTCTGCTGGAGCCTGGAGTCTGGGGTCTGGAGTCTTTGGAGTATGAAGAAGCACTGTCTTATCGCACTTGTTCTGTCGGTGGTGACCACCCCGGTGTTCGCCCAACAGGCGCAGTTCCAGGACGTCGTCCGCATGCTGCGGCATCCGGATGCGCGCGAGCGGCTGAAGTCGGTCGAGATGCTGCGCGAGGCCGGGTTCATGGAAGCCGCGGAGCCCGTGGCGCCGCTCATTGCCGACCCGGATGACGATGTGCAGCTGGCGGCGATCGAGACCGAGCTGTCGCTGTTCATGCTCGACGATGGGTCGCGCAGGCGGCTGGGCGGGTTCATGACGTCGCGGCCGAAGAGCGCGGGGCTTGCGGCGTTCGAGGCGGGGCCGTCGGTGGTCAAGCCCGTGCCGGTGCCGGTCGCCGTGGTCGACAATCTGCTGCTGGCGCTGGACGATGCGAACGAGCGGGTGCGGTTCGAGGCGGTGCACGCGCTGGGCGCGCTGGCGAAGCCGCCGCTGACGGTGCCGCAGACGCGCCGGCTCGTCGCCGCACTCGATCATTACGACCCGATCGTCAGGGCGGCGTCGGCGCGCGTGATCGCGCGGCTGCAGGTGAAGGAAGCCGAAGACGCGCTGATCGCGGCGATTGGCGACTCGAACCAGGCGGTGCGTCAGTTCGCGATGTATGCGCTCGGGGAGATCGAGTCCGAGAAGGCGATTGCGGCGCTGAAGCATCAGATCGAGAACTATCGCAGCAACACGCAGGCGACGTGGGCGCTGCTCGCGCTCGCGAAGATCGGGCACGAGTCGACCGCGGATCTGTTCCGGCAGTATCTGGCGGCGAAGGACCCGGGCTTCCGCGCGGCGTCGGCCGAAGGCCTGGCGCGCGTGGGCGCTGACGATTTCGTGCCGCAGCTCGAGCAGCGGCTGCAGGGCGAGCGCGGGCCGGCCGTGCAGCTGGCCTATTTCTTCGCGCTGCAGAAGCTCGGGCGCAATTACCTGGAGCACATCGTCAACGCGCTTCAGCGCGACGAGACGGCGCCGCAGGCGATGGAGTATCTGATCGAGCTCGGGCCGTCGATGGAGAAGGACCTGACGCCGTACCTGGCGTCGCGTGAAGACAACGTGCGCGGGCGCGTCGCCCAGGTGCTGGGCCTCGTCGGCACGGCCGACGTGGTGCCGGCGCTCGAGACGGCGCGCCTCGACCGCAACGACGCCGTCGCGCGCGCGATTGCCGCCGCGATCGACCGCATCAAAACACGTCAGTGATCCTTCGGCGCGACTTCTACGAGCGGCCGACGCTCGAGGTGGCACGGGATCTGCTCGGCAAGGTCCTGATCCATGAGACCGGCGCCGGCCGCGCGTCGGGCGTCATCGTCGAAACCGAGGCCTACATCGGCGAGGACGATCCGGCGTGCCACGCGGCGCCGGGCCCGACGACGCGCAATGCGCCGCTGTACGGGCCGCCGGGCATCGCCTACGTCTATCTCAATTACGGCATCCACTATCTCGTCAACGCGGTGACCGAAGCCGAAGGCTGGCCCGCGGCCGTCCTCATTCGCGCACTCGAGCCGCTCGAAGGCATCGGTCTGATGCGCCGCCGCCGCGCGCGCGGATCCAACCGTCCGGCCGCCGCGTTTACCGAGGCGGAACTCTGCCGCGGCCCCGGCAATCTCACCAAGGCGCTGGGGATTGATCTTCGGCAGAACCTGAAGGACCTGACGGCTTCCGCATTGCGGATCGAAGATCGCAGATTGCAGATCTTGAATGTGGAGTGGAGGCCGCGCATCGGGATTACGCAGGCCGCTGATCGTCCATGGCGATGCAGCGTGACCGGCCACGCCGCGGTGTCAGGAAAGAGGTAATATCCACCACCATCAGGAGGCGTCGATGGTTGGTTCCGAGCTTCGTTGGGCCATACGCGCCGTTCGCGCGCGCGGCTGGCAGGCTGTTCTGGTTGTCGTCCTTCTTGCCGTCGCGATCGCAGCGAACACGATTGTCTTCTCGGCGGCCGATGCGTTCGTCTTCCGCCGGGCGCCGTATCCCCAATCCGAACGCCTCGTCGTGCTGGATCGCGACGCCACCGGCGACTTCATGTCGCCCGGGTTCGTCCGCGGCACGTCGATCGCGGAATGGCGCCGGCAGGGCGACGTCTTCAGCGCCGTTCATGCACACGCCCTGGGCGGCCTGCTCCACGCCGAGGTCGAGGGCGCCACTGAGCCGATCTACAGCGAACAGGTAACACCCGGACTGCTCCGGCTGCTCGGGGCCCGTCTCATCGCCGGCCGGCTGATCGATCCTGCAGACGCCGAGACCGGCGCGCCGCCCGTGGCCGTCGTCGGCGACGACATCGCCATCAGGCTATTCGGCAGCGCGCCGGCCGCGATCGGCCAGCGGCTCGGGACCGGCGGCAGCATCGAGATCGTCGGCGTCGTCGATGCGGCGTTCAGGTTTCCGGGGGCGCGCGAGCGCATCTGGCGCCCGTACGACATTTCCCGCCTCGAGCCGTTCAACAACATCCGCAACGTCGCGCAACTCGCTGATGGTATCTCGTTCGAACAGGGCGTCTTCGCGGTCAAACAGCGCAGCGAACCGATCCTCAAGGCCGCCGGTCCCGGGCGGCCGTACCCCATGACGCTTCGCCGCCTCGCCGACATCCGCGAGAACGCACGCTACGCGGGCGTGCTGCTGATGCTGCTCGCGGCCGCCGCCTGTCTTCTCCTCATCGCCTGTGCAAACGTCGCGAGCCTCGAGCTCGCCGCGGCGCTTGGGCGCGGCCGCGCGATGGCCGTGCACGCGGCCCTTGGCGCAGGCCGTCTGGCGCTGGTCCGCATGCGGTTGCTGGAGGCCGCGATACTCACGACCGCAAGCGCCGCAGCGGGCGCGGTGCTGGCCTGGTGGGGCATGCGCGTGCTGACGGCGTCGCTTCCGCCTGTGATGGCGCAGCAGCTCGCGAACGCCATCGATTTCGATCCACGCGCCGTCGGATTCATGGTTGCGGTCGCTGCAGCGGCCTGGACGCTGGCTTCGCTTCCGGCAGTCTGGCGTGCGAGCCGCGCCGACCTGATGGACGTGCTCCGCGACGACGCGCGGCTGCAGGCTTCACGCGCCGGGGCGTGGGCGCGGCACGCGCTGATCGTGAGCCAGATCGCCGCGACGGTGATTCTTCTGGTCGGCGCGCTCCTCTATGTCCGCTCGTATGCCGCGAAGGCCGGCACCGACAAGGGATTCGATGCGAGCACGATCGCCACGCTCACGGCATACGGCGTCCCAAGCGCGCGCCTGACGGGCACGCCGCTGCGCGAGGCGATGGCCGATCTGCTGTCGCGCCATCCGGCGGTCGAGGCCTTTACGCGAGCCGATAACCTGCTGCCCGGTCCCTTCGGCGGCTTGAGTGGCGAGCTCCTGCTCGATGGCGCGCCTGCGCCGAGGAACCTCGAGGCGATGATCAGCTATGTTGCCGTCGCCCCGACGTTCTTCGAGACGATGCGGATTCCGATTCTCGCCGGTCAGATATTCGACGAAGGCGGTCCGGTCGGACGTGTCGTCGTCGATGAAGCGCTGGCGCGCCGTTTTTGGCCGGGGCAGAATCCCATCGGACGCCGGTTCGGGGTGAAAGGCACCAGCTTCGGCCGAACACGTGCGGATCAGACAGGCACTTTCGAGGTGATCGGCGTCGCGCGGGCGGTGCGGCCCGACCGCGTCGCGCTCGAATCCGGTCAGGGCGTATTCATCTTCTACACACCGGCGGATCCCGCGGGCACGAGAGCAGCGTTCGTGCTGCGGATGGCCGATCCCGATCGGCTGGCCGACGTCGTGAGCATGGTCCGAGGCCTGGCGCCAGGCATCGTCGTCACCGGCGACCCGATGGAGGAGCGGTACGCGCGGCTCGAAGGCGACCGGCGGCTCGCGGCATGGGCCACGGGAGGACTCGGCGGGCTCGCGTTGATTGTGGCAACCCTCGGCATCTACGCCGTCATGGCGTTCATCGTCTCCGCGCGTACGCGCGAAATCGGGATCCGAATGGCGTTGGGCGCGGGAAACCGCGACATTCGCCGCGACGTGTTCGCCGCATCGTTGAAGTACGTCGCGGCCGGTGCAGTGCTGGGTCTCGTTGGCGCGCTTGGCGCCTCGCGGCTGATTGAGGCGCAGCTGTTCGGCGTCACGGCGACGGATCCGCTGACCTACGCAGCCGTGACCGCAGGCGTGTTCGCAGTGGCGACGCTGGCGACCTGGCGTCCCGCAATGGCGGCCATGCGCGTCGATCCGGCGATCGCGCTGCGAAATCAGTAGCGCAGCCCTTCAGGGCTGCGAGTGCGAACTACCTTCGCCGGCGCGGCGACTGCGTTTGACCGGCCGTGACGGGAATCTCGAGCTCGATGGCCCGGCCGCCGCGCTGCACGCCGAGGCGGACAGTGGTGCCCGCCTGCGCGTCGGAAATGAGGCGGGTCAGTTCTCCCTGATCCGCAACGCGCTGTCCATTGAAGCTGACGACCAGATCTCCCGGCCGAAGGCCAGCCTGCCACGCGGACGAGTCTTCGTACATCTCGTACACGAACGGGCCCCGCTGCCCGCGCAGTCCGAGATCCGCGGCAACCGCTTCGGTCAGATTCTCGAAGCGCACCTCGCCGATGGACCCGCGCCGCACGGTGCCGTACTGCACGAGGTCGTCCATCACCCGCCGCGCCAGGTTACTCGGCACCGCGAAGCCGATGCCCTGATAGCCGCCCGTCTCGCTGAAAATTGCCGTGTTGATGCCCACCAGCTCGCCGCGCGTGTTGATCAGCGCGCCGCCCGAGTTGCCGCGATTGATCGCCGCGTCGGTCTGGATGAAGTCCTCGTAGTTCGCCAGCCCGAGGTTCGCGCGGCCGACCGCCGACACGATGCCCATCGTCACCGTCTGCGACAGCTGGAACGGGTTGCCGATGGCCATCACCCATTCGGCGACGCGCAGCTGCGACGAGTCGCCCCACGTCATGGGCGTCAGGCCCGTGCCCTCGACCTTCACGACAGCCAGGTCCGTCTCGTCGTCGATGCCGACGACGCGCGCGTCGCGCTCGCGCTTGTCGCTGAGCACGACTTTGACGGCAATCGGCATCTCGGTGCCGCCGCCGCGCAGCACGTGCGCGTTGGTCAGCACGTAGCCGTCGGCGCTCACCAGCACACCTGAGCCGAGGCTGGAGGCCTGTCGCTGCGTGTAGTAGCGCCGGCCGAAGATGTCGCCGTAGAGGGGCTGGCGGACGATGTTGGTGGAGGAGATGTTGGCGACGCTGCGCAGCGCGCGCTCCGCGGCCACGGTCAGGTCGGTGCTGCCGGCCGCGGGCGGCTGGGCCGGCCGTGGGACGGCCGCCTGCGGCGGAGCCGCATGGCCCGTCTCGGTGCGGCTGAGCGTGCCGCTGACGACAACGCCGGCCAGGACGCCGGCGGCAAGGAGGCTGGTGGCGACGAAGGCTTTTGGCATCAGGTCTTCGCGACTTTCGGCACGGTGATCGTTAAGACGCCGTCGGCGAACTCGGCGTTGATGGCCCCGGTGTCGATGTCGTCGGCAAACCGGAACGAGCGCGAAAACGGCCCCTGGCCGCATTCGAGCTGCTGGTAGCGCTGGGGGTTGACGGCGCTCTCGTGGCGGCGTCCCTTGAGCGTCAGCGTGTTGCGCTGGAGCTCGATGTCGAAATGCTCGCGCGCCATGCCCGGCAGCTCAGCCGCGATGACGTAGGCATCGGCCGTCTCGTACAAATCAACCTGCGGCACCCAGCCCGGCGAGGCGTGCCCGAACAGACTGTCCAGGCGCTCCTGCATGATGAGCAGATCCCGCATCGGGTCCCACGGCACAGCTCTGATACTAGCAAGGTCAAAGGGCAAAGGGCAGAGGGCAGAGGCAAACATAGGGAAAAGGGAAGAGGGAGAGGGGAGAGGTTAGAGGCCCTTTACCTTTTCCCTTTTCCCTATCTTTGCCTTTGCCCTCTGCCCTCTGCCCTGTGCCCTTATATAATTACGGGTTCATGTCATCGATACAGGCGACACGGATGAAGAAGGGGATGCTGATCAAGATGGGGAACGACCTGTTCCGCATCCTCGAGCTGCAGCATTTCACGCCGGGCAACAAACGCGGATTCGTGCAGTCCAAGATGCGGAACATCCGCAGCAACGCGCTGGCCGACCACAAGTTCCGGGCGGAAGACGATGTGGAGCGGGCGACGCTCGACGAGCGCGAGATGCAGTTCCTCTACCGCGACGGCGAGCAGTTCTACTTCATGGACACGTCGAACTACGAGCAGATCCACATCAACGAGGAGGCGCTCGGCGATTCCGCCAGCTACCTCGTGCCCGAGATGACCATCACCGTGGAGTTCTACGACGTCGAGCCGGTGGGCATCGAGCTGCCCGTGACGGTGGATCTGAAGGTCACCGACACGTCACCCGGCATCAAGGGCGCCACCGCCAGCGCGCAGATCAAGCCGGCGACGCTCGAAACCGGCCTCGTCGTCAACGTGCCGTCGTTCGTGAATCCCGGCGACACGATTCGCGTGAGCACCGATACGGGCGAATATCTCGGCCGAGCCTGATGGAAGTCTCCCAGCGCAATCGCGGCGGGTGGATCGAGGTCATCGCCGGGTCGATGTTCTCGGGCAAGAGCGAAGAGCTGATCCGCCGCCTGCGGCGCGCGCAGATCGCGAAGCAGAACGTCCAGATCTTCAAGCCGTCGGTCGACAATCGGTTCAGCGAAGAGCACATCGTCTCGCACAGCGAGATGCGCATCCCGTCGAGCGCGGTCTCCTCGTCACGCCTGCTGCTCGAGGCCGTGAAGCCCGAGACGCAGGTCGTCGGCATCGACGAGGCGCAGTTCTTCGATCAGGAGCTGCCGGCCGTGGTCAACACGCTGGCCGATCAGGGGCGGCGCGTGATTGTCGCCGGCCTCGACCAGGACTACCTCGGCCGCCCGTTCGAGCCGATGCCCGCGCTGCTGTCGATCGCGGAATACATCACCAAGACGCTCGCCATCTGCATGGTCTGCGGCGGCCCCGCCAACCACACGCAGCGCCTCGTCGCCAGCCGCGAGCGCGTGTTGGTCGGCGCCACCGGCGCCTACGAAGCCCGCTGCCGGGATTGTTTCGATCCGACTATCGGGCAGTAGAACAGAAACCGACAACCGAGTTGCGGTGTCTAAACCAGAGCACCGCCATGCTCTACGACGCGCTGTCGCTCGTCCTGCTCGTGCTGGGCTTCGGCTTCCTCATCGCCAACGTGCGGTTCACGGCGGAGCTCGTGCGTTATGCGCGGATGCGGCCGTCGGCCGTGCTGACGTGGCCGGGGCGGCGCCCGCCGTTCTACGGGCTGCTGCTCACGCTCGGCGTGGTGCTCGGCGGGCTCGTGCTCTTCAAGCTCGTCATCCAGGACCGGCCGCCGCGCGACGTGTTCGGCGAGGGCATGATGTTCGTCTACTACGGCTACGCCGTGCCGCTCAGCCGCCGCATCGGGCGCGGCTTCTACCGCGACGGCATCTGGTCCGAATCGGGCTTCGTCCCGTACTGGAAGATCGACGGACTGCGGTGGAAGGAAGGCGAAGAGGTCACACTGGTGCTGATCGATCGCGTTCGGAAAATGGCGCGGCTGCTCGTGGTGCCGCAGCCGCTCTACGGCGCCGCGCGGCGCATCCTGCGCGACCGGCTGGCGTCGCACGACATCCATTTCGCCGGCAAAGCCTTCGATCTCGGCGAACACGACGAGCGCGACGACGTGTGAGCCTGCCCGGCGCCGGCAAGCGCCGGCGCCAGGAGCAACAGGGCTGCACACCGGATGAGGGGCGTCATGGCTGTTAGAAGAGCCGGAAGCCCACCATCACGCTGAAGGCGCGGTTCTTGACCGTCGGCACTTCGATGTCGGCCGCTTCCGCCTTCGCGATCGACCGCAGCCCGTGGGTGTACCGCGCGTCGATCACGGCGCGGCCGAACTCGAGTCCCGCGCCCGCGACGGCCCCGAGATCGAACGTTTCGAACGAGTCGCCGACATCGGCGCTCGATTCGTTGGTGCCGTCACTGCCGCTGGCGCGCGCCGAGATCCTGAACGCCGGGGCCACGCCGCCAAACAGGTGGAAGCGTCCAGCCGATCCGGCCGGCGCGAAATCGACACGTGCCAGCAGGGGCACTTCGACGTACCTGAGCCGGACCTCGGCGTCGATCTCATCGAACATGTCCACCGTAAGCGAGGCGCCTTTTTCCGAATAGAGCGCCTCGATCTGAAAGGACACCCGCGAGCGCTCTGGGGTGCGCAGCCATCCGCCGGCGACGAGGCCGGTGCGCCGCGAGAGCTCGACTCCCTCTTCCGGATCCTGCTCGCTCCATGAGGCGAGATTGAGGCCGGCTTTGAGTCCGCCCTCCTGCGCGAACACCGGAAGCGGCAAGGCGGCAATCGACGCCACAACCGCACCGGCAATGACGAGACGTCTGGTCGACATAGAACCTCCAGGGCGCGATGCCGCCGCCGGAATGGCGGGGACGCACCGTTCGTGGAGGTATGAAGGGAAAGGCGGCGGGATGTTACGGCCGGGCGGTGAGTGCCGCCCGAAGCGCCTCGAGGCCGGCGCGGTCCTCCTGCGCCATCTGCCCGGACGTGCGCGCGGCGCCCTGCAGCGTGTCGAGCGCAAGGTGCGCGCCCAGATCGACCAGCACCGGCCGGCTGCCCGAGGCCACGACGATGTTTTCCGCGGCGAGGTGGCCGTGCGCGAGGCCATGCGCATGCACCGCGGCCAGCGCCGCCTCGATCGCGCTGAGGGCCTGCTCGCGCAGCGCGGCGTCGGCCTTGTCGCTCCACGCCGTCAGCGGCCGGCCAGCCACGTAGTCGCGCACAATCCGGAGATGCCCATCGTCGTCGACCTCCACGGCATGGGTGCGCGCCACGCCAGGATGATCGAAGGCTACGAGCGCCGCGCGCAGCGCATCGGCCACGGCAACGGCATCGGCGTCCTGCGCCACCGCGGCGACAATCTTGACGGTCAGCAGCGCGCCGTTCGCGGCGCGCGCGAGGTAGGTCGTGCCGGCCGGTCCCGACCCGAGCAGCGTCTCGATGTCATAGTCGGGCGCCAGCGCTTCCGGCAGCGCCGCAAGGCGCAGCAGGCACGCCGCGCACAGTGCGTGCGCGCCCGCGGTCGTCGTCGTGCCGCAGCGGCTACAGGGCGGCGGCATTGATGGCGGTCTCGAGCTGCGCCTTGAGCGCGCCCGCGCTGGCGGGGCGGTCCGCGGGATCGCCGGCGAACGCGCGCTTGAAGAATTCATCGAGCGGCGCCGGCAGCGATGCGTGCGACGGACGCGGCCCGCTGAACGGATGCGCGCCGGTCAGCATCTCGAACGCGATGACGGCCAGCGCCCAGACGTCCCATGCCGTCGACGCCGGCTCTCCCCGCAGCTGCTCAGGCGCCATGTAGCGCGGCGTGCCCACGAACGCGCCGTCCACCGTCGTCACACCCGGGCCCGAGGCCGCGTCGAGCGGCTTCGCGATCCCGAAGTCCAGCACCTTCACGCGCTCACCGGCCGCGTCCTCGACGAGAAAGATGTTCTCGGGTTTCAAGTCGCGATGGAGCAGACGTCTCGCGTGGGCGGCGTCGATCGCGTCGGCGACCGGCGCAATCACCGCCAGCACGCGCAAGGACGGCAGCGGCCGGCCGTCGAGCTCCTCCCGCAGCGTGCGGCCGGTGAGCAGCTCCATGACGATCATCGCGCCTCGTCCCCGGCCGGCATCGAAATCATGCACGGTCACCACGTGGGGATGTGAGAACCTGGCCGCGGCGCGCGCTTCCATCTCGAAGCGCCGGGCCGCCGTGTCCGATCCCACCAGCTCCCGGCGAATCAGTTTCACCGCGACGCGGCGATCGAGAGTGAGATCCGACGCCTCGTAGACCACGCCCATGCCGCCGCGCCCGAGCACCTGTTCGAGACGGTACCGCTCGCCCAGCATGCGCGGCAGCTCCAGGTCATCCGGCACCGGTTCCGCGGGTCCGCGCTCGGTCAGGCTCAGCGCCAGCGCATCGGCGATAGCGCCAAGCAGCTCGCGATCCTCGTCGCTGTAGGGTTCTTCCGAGCGCTTCGGCCCGAGCAGCAGCAGCGCTTCCTGCGCGTGACTGGCCGCGGCAATCGGGACGATCAGGTGGACGTGGCCTTCGCGCAGGTAGTGCAGCTCGGCTGCGGGCAGCCGTCCCGCCAGCCAGCCCGAGGATTCCGGCGCGACGTCCATCGGCTGCTTCAGCACTCGCGCAAGTTCCACGAGGACGGAGCTCGCCGGCGGCAGGGGCGGCGCCTTCCCGGCGTTGAAATCCGCGACAGTCGTGAACTCGCCTCCGCCAGCCGGACGCGTGCCGATGACGAGAAAGGCCGGATGCAGGGCCTGCGCGATCTTGGGTGCCGCGATCGGCGCGAGCTCGTCGAACGCCCGCGATCCGCGGAGCTCGGTGACGACGTCGATGAGGATGCGACGGGCGTCGTAGCGCTCGCGGAAGAAGGTGCGATCGAGCCGGTCCAGCCATCGGTGGCGCGTGGCGTGCGCGGCCACCGCGGCGCCGCCCACCAGCGCATAGACGCCCGCGCGCGCCCACAGCACGTCGGTCAGCGGCCGATCGCCGTGGCTCCAGATGTCGAAGGCGAGCGCGGCGCCGGCGACCGGCACGATCGACAGCAGCGCGCGGCGCGCCAGCGCATAGCGGACGCCGAGCCTGATGACGACGCCGAGATCGAAGAGCCGGTAGCGGAGGATGGCGTACGAGAAGGACAGGGGAAACAGCAGGAACAGCAGCGAGCCCGCGATGAGGGTGCCCGACGCGAAGAACGACCGGCCGGGCCGCAGATCCATCGCGTCGGCCGCGATCATCAGGCCGATGCCGGCGCCGGCCCCGAGCGCGCCGCCGGCGAGCAGCACCCGGGCGCGGCGCCGCTCGACGACGTCGGTGGCGTGCCAGTAGTACCAGACGAGCAGCGCGAGGCCGGCGGCGACCGGCACGATATTGCCGGCAATCAGGCGCAGGGTGCGCGCGTGCGCCCAGCCGGCCCCGAGATCCCACCCGTACACGATCGCCATGTAGTGCGCGGCGCGCGGAAGCACGCCGAGCACGCTGACGGCCAGCAGCGCGTAGATGACGGCCGGGGCGATGACCCTGGGCCGGCGCGTGAAGAACGCGACGAACAGCAGAAAGATCGCGCCTGCCCCGAGACTGCTCACGTACGGAAACCACAGCGGCACGGCAAGCGGCGCCGGCATCGCCCGCCAGGCCCAGGCCCAGCCCGCCGGGAGCACGACCGACACGACGCCAGCAGTGGCCATGGCCCACGCGCCGAGCAGCGCGAGCGGATCGTTCGGCCTGCGGAAGGCGACCGCGATCGCCATCACCAGCGTGATCAGCTGCACGAGCCGGATCGAGAACATCACGCCGTCGCGGCTCAGGTCGAACGATGCCGCCTGCAGCGGCAGCATCAGGTTGAACGCATCGAGCGCCGCCGTACTCATCGGGCCGGAGGCCGACTCAGCCGCTTCGGCGGCCGTCCAGGCATCCGGACGAAAGACGTGGCAGACGATGAGCAGGGAGAAGTAGGCCAGATAGGACGCCGCCGCCAGAACGAGCCAAACGGAAGGTCGGGGGCGTGCCATCAGGTTGTGGGAAAGGTCGGCGGATTCTAACATTGGCGGGTGACTGCCCGGGCCTTTGCCACGACACGCTGGAGCCTCATCCTCGACGCCGCCGACGCCGGTTCGCCGCGCCAGGACGTCGCGCTCGCCACGCTGTGCGAGCGCTACTGGCCGGCCGTGTATGCCTTCATCCGGCGCTCGGGCAAGTCTCCTGACGACGCGTGCGATCTCACACAGATGTTCTTCGTGCGCGTCCTCGAGAAAGGCTTCTTCGGCGAGGCCGACCGCAGCCGCGGCCGATTCCGCTCGTTCCTGTTTTCCTCGGTCCGCCACTTCCTCGCCAATCAGCACGACTGGGCGGTGGCGCACAAGCGCGGCGGCGGCGCGCCGGTGCTCTCACTCGAGTTCGACGATGGGGAGCGGCGGTACAGCCTGGAGCCGGCCGACGAGGCGACGCCCGAGCGGGCGTACGAGCGCAGCTGGGCGCAGGCGGTGCTCGACGCGGCGATGGCGAGGGTGCAGGCGAAGTATGTCGACGGGGGACGCGGCGAGCTGTTCGCGCGTCTCAAACCGTACCTCACCGGCGACGAGCCTGACTCGTATGCGGAACTGGCGGCAGCGGGCGGCGGCACGCCGGGCCGGCTGCGCGTCGCGGTGCACCGCCTGCGGCAGGACTACGGCCGCGCGCTGCGCGAGACGATCACCGAAACGGTCGAGCGTCCGGAGGACGTCGACGAGGAGCTTAGATATCTCCTGGAGGTCGTGTCAGGTTAGCGCAGGCAGCAATCCGCACCCCGAGCTCCGCGGCGCGGCGACGGACTTGCCCGAGCGCTCTCGCACCTGCCTGCGCTTACCAGATGTAACCCAGCAGCCCCATGCCGCTGGCCATCGGGTCGCGGAGCCAGTCGGGCGGCGTGAGCAACACGAACGCGAGGATGGCGAGGACCATCACGTCGTACTGCCAGGTCGCGCGCTCGTGCGTCCAGAACAGCGCGTTCCAGATCATGCGAGCGGGAATCGTCAGCGGGTTGATGCCGCCGCGCGGCTTCGCCCCGGCCGGCCTGTCGGCGGCGTTGAGCTCGCGCCAGGTGAAGTAGATCCGGTCGGCAACGGTCAGCACCGACAGCACGAACATCACCCACAGCGCGGCGGCCATGCGGTTGGTGAACGCGCCAATCATGAAGAGCACGATGCGCTCGGGCCGCTCCATGAAGCCGACCTTGCACTTCGCGATGATCGACTCGGCGCGCGCGCGCGTGTAGCTGGTCATGATCGAGAACGTCAGCGCGAGCGCCGCGATCATGACGTAGTCGGTGCGGCGCTGGAACGAGTAGAGATAAATGAGACCGATGAAGAGCGCGAGGTCGGAGAAGCGGTCGACGACCGAGTCCCAGAAGCCGCCGAAGCGGCTGATGGTGCCCGACTTCTGCGCGACCTTGCCGTCGATGAAGTCGAAGATGTTGGCGACGACCATGATGACGCCGGCCAGGACGAAGCGGCCGCGCGCCAGCTCGAACGCCGCGTAGACGTTGATGAGCACGCCCACGAACGTCAGCAGATTGGGATGGATGCCCAGCGCGACGCACGTGTTGATGATCGCGCGCAGCGGAAACATGGCGACTGCGCCGATCGCGCCGGTAAATGTCATGCTTAATGCGCCTGCATAGTAGCCCATGGCCATCAGCGACCTCAAGACCCAGATCAACCGGCTGCCCCAGCAGCCCGGGGTGTATCTGTTCCTGGGCCGCGGCGGCGAGACGCTCTACGTGGGCAAGGCCCGGGCGCTGCGCGACCGGGCGCGCAGCTACCTCGGCGCCTACGGCACCAGCCCCCGCCACGACGCCCTGCTCGACGAGGCCGACACCCTCGACTTCATCGTCACCGACTCGGTCGTCGAGGCGCTGGCGCTCGAAAACAACCTGATCAAGCAGCGGTCGCCCCGCTACAACGTCCTGCTGCGCGACGACAAGACGTATCCCTATCTGCGGCTGACCGTGAGCGAGCCGGCCCCGCGGGTGCTGGTGGCGCGGCGGGTGGAGCGCGACGGGGACGTGTACGTGGGGCCGTTCATGCCGGCGGCGCTGGCGCGGCGGGCGATGGGGCTGTCGCACCGCGTGTTCGGGCTGCGGTCGTGCAATGAAATCATCGACGGCCGGCGCGGCCGGCCCTGCCTCGAGTACGACATCAAGCGCTGCCTGGCGCCGTGCGTGGCCGCGATCTGCAGCATGGAGGACTATCGCGAGGCGGTGGACCGTACGCGGCTGTTTCTGGACGGCCGCAACGACGAGCTGATCGCGCGCATGCGCGCCGAGATGGCGGAGGCCGCGGCAGCCGAACAGTACGAGAAGGCCGCGCACCTGCGCGACGCGCTGCGCACGATCGAGACACTGCAGGCGCGCCAGCAGAAGATGGCCACGCCGGGCCAGGCCGATCGCGACGCGCTCGGCATCAAGGTCGGGGCGTCGGGCGCGGTCGTCCAGATCTTCCAGATGCGCAACGGCAAGGTGATCGAGAAGGTGGAGCTCGTGTACGAAGGCACCTCGTCGGACACCGACGCCGCGGAGATTCTGGTGGCCGCCATCCAGCAGTTCTACGAGCAGCGCGAGGCGCCGCCCGAGATTCACGTGTCGGACCCACTGCCGGCCGCCGACGCCGAAGCGCTGGAAGGATGGCTCAGCGTGAACGCCGCGAGGCGCGTGCGCATTGTCGTGCCCAGGCGCGGCGACAAACGCGGGCTGCTGGAGCTTGCCTCGCGCAACGCGGCCGTGGCCTATCAGGCACGGTTCAACCAACCCGCCATCGGCAGCTACGACGCGCTCGAGACGCTGCGGCAGGCGTTCGCGCTGCCGTCGCTGCCGCGCCGCATCGAGTGCTTCGACATTTCGACGATCCAGGGCAGCGAGACGGTCGCGTCGATGGTGGTGTGCGAGGACGGCCGCATGCGCCGGTCGGAGTACCGCAAGTTCCGCATCCGCGAGGCCGCGCACGACGACTTCCTGTCGATGCGCGAGGTGGTCTTCCGCCGCTACCGCAAGGTGCTCGAGGCGGGAGGGCCGTTCCCCGATCTGATCCTGATCGACGGCGGCAAGGGACAGCTCAATGCCGCGTACGACGCGCTCGCGCAGCTGGGGCTCGCGAACCTGGTGGCGGCCGGCATCGCGAAGAAGGAGGAGCTGCTCTACGTGCGCGACCGCGAAGATCCGATCGCGCTGGCCCGGACCAGTCCGGCGCTGCTCCTGATCCAGCGGATCCGCGACGAGGCGCACCGGTTTGCGGTGACGTTCCACCGGGCGCGGCGCTCGAAGCGCGACCTGACGAGCGACCTCGAGCGCATTCCGGGCATCGGCCCCGGCCGCCGCCGGGCTCTGCTGCGCGCGTTCGGCAGCCTGACGGGCGTGCAGCGCGCCACGCGCGAGGAGCTGACCACAGTGGTCGGCGCCAAAGGGGCCGACGCCATTCTCGGATTCTTCGCGAACGACTGAATATTTCTGTATCCTTAACGGCTCTTGGAAGATCTCCCCTTCAAACTGACGCTGTTCGCCGTCCTGCTGGTCTCGCTCTCGATTCACGAGGCGGCGCACGCGTGGGCGGCCAGTCGCCTCGGAGACCCGACGGCCCGGCTGCTCGGCCGGCTGACGCTGAACCCGATCGCGCACATCGATCCCATCGGCACGCTGCTGCTGCCGGCCGTCGCGATCTTCACGGGGCTGCCGATCATCGGATGGGCGAAGCCGGTGCCGGTGGACATGCGCAACCTGCGGCATCCGCGGCGCGACTTCATGTACATCGCCGCCGCCGGCCCGGCCAGCAACCTGGCGCAAGCCGGCCTGCTGGCGATCGCCGCGCAGCTGCTGTTTCCGGGCGGCCTCGGCCAGGGTTTCGCGGCCGGGCTGCTGCTGCAGGGCATCTTCCTCAACGTGCTGCTGGCGCTCTTCAACCTGATTCCGATTCCGCCGCTCGACGGCGGCAACGTGCTGAGCGGGCTGCTGCCCGAACGGCTCGCGGTGTCGTACGATCGGATGGTGCGCCCCTTCGGCTTCCTGATCCTCTACGGCCTGCTGCTGACGGGCGTGTTCTCGGCGGTGATTCTGCCGCCCGCCATCTCTCTGACAAGGATGCTCCTGCCGTGACCGCCCGCGTCGTCTCAGGCATGCGCCCGACAGGGAAGCTGCATCTCGGCCATCTGGTCGGGGCGCTGCAGAACTGGACGGCGCTGCAACAGACATACAGCTGCTTCTATTTCGTCGCCGACTGGCATGCGCTGACAAGCGACTACGCCTCGACGGAGCGGATCACCGAGTACGCGCTCGACAACGTGACCGACTGGATTGCCGCGGGCATCGACCCCGAACGGAGCACGATTTTCGCGCAGTCGCTCGTGCCCGAGCACGCCGAGCTCTATCTGCTGCTGCAGATGATCACACCGATTTCCTGGCTCGAGCGCGTGCCGACCTACAAGGAGCAGATCGAGCAGCTCTCGGAGAAGGACCTCTCGAACCTCGGCTTCCTCGGCTATCCGCTGCTGCAGACCGCCGACGTCGCCATCTACGACGGCGCGTTCGTGCCGGTGGGCGAGGATCAGGTGCCGCACCTCGAGCTGTCGCGCGAGGTCGTGCGGCGCTTCAACAACTTCTACGCCGCCGGGCTCGTCGAGCCGCAGCCGCTGCTGACGCCCACGCCGCGCCTGCCCGGGCTCGACAACCGCAAGATGAGCAAGAGCTACGGCAACACGATCGATTTGTCGGACGATGCGGAGACGGTGCGGCAGAAGGTGCGGCAGATGTACACGGATCCCAAGCGCGTGCGGGCCGACATCCCCGGCACGGTGGAGGGCAACCCCGTGTTCATCTATCACGACACCTTCAACCCGAACCGGGAAGAAGTCGACGACCTCAAGGCGCGCTACCGCGCCGGGAAGGTCGGCGACGTCGAGGTGAAAACGACGCTCGCGGCGGCCATGAACGCGATGCTCGACCCGCTGCGCGAGCGGCGGGCGGCCGTCGCCCGCGACCCCGAGCGGGTGCGCGAGGTGCTGATCGAGGGCTCGCGCAAGGCGCGCGCCGCGGCCGAGGACACGATGGAGCGCGTGCGCGCCGCCGTGAAACTGAAGTACTGACGATGCAAGAAGAGTTTGAATCCATACTTCAGAACTACCCCGTGCGGCTTGCCAACTTCGAGGGGCCGCTCGACCTGCTCCTGCATCTGATCAAGCAGCACGAGCTCGACATCTACGACATTCCGATCGCGATCGTCACGAAGCAGTACCTCGACTACGTGAACGTGATGCAGGAGCTCGATCTCGACATCGCGGGCGAGTTCCTGGTGATGGCGGCGACGCTGATTCACATCAAGTCGCGCATGCTGCTGCCGCGGCCGGATCCGCGGCAGGAGGATCCCGAGGAGGATCCGCGCGAAGCGCTCGTGCGGCGGCTGCTCGAGCATCAGAAGTTCAAGGCGGCGGCCGAGCTGCTGCACGAAAAGGAAACCCTCCGCAGCGCGCAGTGGACCCGCCCGGACGAGCGCGTGGCCGACGCGGCGGGCGAGCCGGTGGAGCCGGAGATCGAGGTCGATCTCTTCAGCCTGATGTCGGCGTTCCGGCAGGTGCTGGAGCGCGCGAAGCAGCGGCCGCAGATGCCGCTCCCGGCCGAGCACATTCCCATCGAGACGCGCATCGAGCAGCTGCTCGCGCGCCTGTCGGTGACCGAGGCGTGCGGCTTCGAGGATCTGTTCGAGGACGTCCACAGCAAGGCGGGGATGATCGTGACGTTCCTCGCGCTGCTCGAGATGATCCGGCTCAAGCTCGTGCGCGTGTTCCAGGGAGGCGCCTTCGGCGAAATCCGCGTCTACAAACGCGAGAAGCCGGCCGGCGCGCCTGACTTTACAATCTCCTAGAGGTTACTTTTGGCGAAGAAGAAGCAGCATGACGAGCAGGCCCCCGAGGAGTTGCAGGTTCAGGAGCCTCCGCCCGGCCCGTCGGAGGTGTTGATGGCCACGATCGAGGCGCTGATTTTTGCGTCGCCCGACCCCATGTCGCTCAAGCAGCTGACGAAGCTGCTCGACTCCGAGCCGAAGGAAGACGTGAAGGCGGCGCTCGACGCGGTGCGCGAGCGCTACGACCGCCCCGGCGGGCTGCAGCTCGTCGAAGTGGCCGGCGGCTACCAGATCGTCACGCGCCCCGAGCTGCACGAATGGGTGCGCCGGCTGTTCCACGAGCGGACGACGCAGAAGCTGTCGGTGGCGGCGCTCGAGACGCTCGCCGTGATCGCCTACAAGCAGCCGGTGACCTCGCCCGAGATCGCCGAGATTCGCGGCGTGAACACGTCGGGCGTGCTCGCCACGCTGATGGACCGCAAGCTCGTGAAGATCGTCGGCCGCAGGCAGGTGGTCGGCCGTCCGTTCATGTACGGCACGACGCGGGAATTCCTGGAGCGCTTCGGCCTCAACGACTTGTCGGACCTGCCGAAGGTCGAAGACATGTCGGAGCTGCTGGGTTTCGAATTGCCGGGCATGGACGCGGCGCCCGAGACGGCAGCATTGCCGTTTGACGAGAACGCAGAACACAGAACGCAGAACGGCGAGAACGTAGAACACAGAACACAGAACACCGAAGATGGAATCGAAACGCCGGCCGAAGACCCCGGCAAAGACGTCATCCACTAGCCCCGAGGGCGTCCGCCTCCAGAAGCTGATCTCCGAGGCCGGCGTGGCGTCGCGGCGGGCGGCCGAGCGGCTGATTCTCGACGGCCGTGTGATGGTCAACGGCAGGGCCGTGCGCGAGCTGGGCACGCGCGCGGATCCCGTCAGCGACGACATCCGCGTCGACGGCCGCCGGCTGCCGAAGCCCGAGCGCCGCCACCTCCTCATGTACAAGCCGCGCGGCTACGTCAGCACGCGCAGCGATCCCGAGGGGCGGCCCACGGTCATCGAGCTGCTCGAGCGCGCGAAGATCCGCGGCTACTTCTATCCGGTCGGCCGGCTGGACTACGACTCCGACGGCCTGCTCATTCTCACCAACGACGGCACCTTTGCCGAGCGGCTGATGCATCCGCGCTATCAGCTCGAGCGCGCGTACGAGGCGCGCGTGCGCGGCGTGCCCGATCAGAAGGCGATCGAGCGCCTGCGCAAGGGCGTGCCGCTCGACGGCCAGCGCACGCAGCCGGCCGGCGTCAGCGTGCTGCGCGTGATGGAAGGCAAGTCGACGCCGCAGGCGGTGGTGGACGTCGTGCTGAAGGAAGGCCGCAACCGCCAGGTGCGCCGGATGTTCGAGGCCGTCGGCCACCCGGTGCTGCGCCTCACGCGCGTGCGCATCGGCACCATCCGCATTGGCGATCTCCGGCCAGGCGACATTCGCGAATTGTCTCCCCGCGAGATACAGAGTCTCGTTAAGACGAAAGACGCAAGACTAAAGACTAAAGAAGGTCTTTAGTCTTTAACAGCCATCATCTGTTTCCAGAATTTCACCAACCTCCACGCATCCGCCATGGGCGCGTTCGTGTTCAGATCCGCGTGCGACACGAGCGGCGTCAGCAGCGTCTTCACCTGCGGATTGCCCTGGGCGCGCAGATAGGCCGCGGTCAGCGGCGTTTCGGCCGAGGGGATGACGTTGTCGTCGCGGCCGTGCAGCAGGAAGGCGGGCGCCATCGGCGCGGGCGACCGCTCGGGCGACAGCGACGGGTCACCGGCCAGCCGCTCGACGTGCGGCAGCACGGCGGGCCCGAGCTCCGCGACGTTTCGATCGTTCACCCACGACAGCAGCGTGCGCGCCGGCTCCTCGAGGGCCTCCGCCTGCGCGCGCGCATCCGCGAACAGCGCCAGCGCCCGAGGCTTGTCCGTCAGGTCGTGGAGCGATCCTTCGAGGAACGTCAGCACGCCACGCCTGAGCGGTTCCACCTGCGCCGCGGGCACCATCGCCGGCGCGACTTCCAGCAGCACGATCGCGATGCCGTAGTCGTGCGGCTGCCTGCGCGTGCCGTCGGGCAGCACCCCCGTGCAGAGGAACCGCAGCACGCGCACCAGATCGCCATAGCCGCCGAACGACACCACCATCGACAGCCGCTCGCCGAGCGACGGCCGCCCCGCCGCCACCAGCGCCAGGCCGCCCGAGAAGCTCACGCCGGCCATCCCGATTCGTCCGCCTCGCCCGATCCCCGGCTGGTTCGCGGCCCACACCGTCGCGTCCTCAATCTGATCCGTCGCTCTCATCGTCACCCGGAACTCGCGCAGATCTGGCAGCGGGACGCTGACGACGGTGACGCCGGCGGAGGAGAAGCGGCGCGAAAAGCCGGCGAGGCGTGGTTCGTCGACGCCGCCGCGGTGGATGCCGGGAAAGATGATGAAGCCCGGAGAGGAGGCCGCGTCGCGTGTCGGCGTGTAGACGCGGGCTGCGAGATCGCCGTGTCGTGTGGGGATCGTGACGTCGCGCCAGGTGACCGGCGAGGCGTCGCCGGGCAGCAGGCGGCGCGACCAGTGTGTGACGCCGCCGAGATCCATGATGAACGCCGCGCTGTCGGCGTACGGCTTCAGGATGAGCGTGGCCACTGCGAGCAGCAGGCCCGCGGCGGCCAGCACCGTGACGGTTCGACGCACGGATGAATCATAGCGATAATGTCGTGATGTCTTCGCGCCCGCTCATCATCGCCATCGACGGTCCTTCCGGAGCAGGGAAAGGCACCGTGGCCCGTACGCTTGCCGCGCGTCTGGGCTACACGCACGTCGACACGGGCGCGATGTACCGCGCGGTGGCGTGGCTGGCCGGCCACAACGGGCTCGACCTGGCCGACGAGGATGCGGTGACGTCGATTGCCGACGCGGCCGCCTTCGAGCTCGGCGCCGAGGTGCGCGTCGACGGCCACGACATCACGCGCGCGATTCGCACGCCCGAGATGGACGCCGCCGCCGGCATCGTCGCGAGCCATCCGCGCGTGCGGGAGTCGCTCGTGCGCCGGCAGCGCGAGTATGCGCAGCAGGGCGGGCTGGTGATGGAGGGGCGCGACATCGGCACCGTGGTGTTTCCCGATGCCGACGTGAAGGTGTTTCTCGACGCGTCGGCCGACGAGCGCGCCCGGCGCCGCGCGCACGACCCGGCGCATACGAGCTCCGAGGCCGGTCAGATCGAGAAGGTGGCGACCGCGCTCGCCGAGCGCGATCGCCTTGACAGCACGCGGAAGACGTCGCCGCTGGCCATGGCCGGCGACGCCGTCCGCATCGACACGACGGGGATGTCGGTCGACGAAGTGGTGGAGAAAGTGATGCAGTTGATTAGGGATCTCTAATCCTTAATCCTCGTCCTTGCTCCGGTCCCGATAGTCGTCCGACGACGCCGGGTCGAGCTCCCAGCGGTGCCGGTCGCGCTCGATGATCTTGTCGGCGCCCTTCAGCTCCTCGCTGTCGGCGTACTGCACACCCAGCGCCTTGCCGATGTCGTCGACGCGGTCCTGATCCGGCGTCGGGTTGTCGCCGCCGGGGGTCTCGTCGCCCGTGGCGTAGGCATCTTCCCAGCTCGCGTCGACGTCGCCGCCCGTGAGGTCGGGTCCGCTTTCCGTGTGCTCCGTTCGGGCCTCGCGCATCTCGGTGCGGCCCGATCGCGCGGCGGACGAACCGCCTTCGTAGCCGAGCGTGGACGGGGCCGACGGCATCAGCTCCTCTTCCGATTCCGCCAGCCGGCGGCGCTCACGGTTGAGCGCGGGGAGCTTGCGGGCCGCCGCCTCGGCGGCGCGGTTTGCCGCCTTCTGGTGCGGGCCGGGACGGCCTTTGGGCGCCTTGCGGGCGGGCGCCTTCTTCTTCGCGCTCGCGGCCTTCTTACGGGCCGAAGCCTTCTTCTTCGCGGGCTTGCGCGCCGGCGCCTTCTTCTTCGCGGGCTTCTTCCGGGCCGGGCTGAGCCGGCGCGCGGTCTTCTTCGCTGTCCTGGCCGTCCGCTTTACCCGGCGGACAGCCTTTTTAGCCGCCCGTTTGACCCTGCGAACGGCCTTTTTCGCGGCCTTTCTCAGCTGTTTCGGGCGTCTGGCCGACTTCTTTGCCGCTTTCCTGCTTTTTCGCCCGCCGCGGGCGGATCGCGTCTTCGCCATGTGAACGCTCCTCAGAGAATTGCCGGGGCTTCAGGTTTGACCATGTTCCCGTAAGTGACGTATAATTCGGGGCTTATCGCAATTCCAGCGATACGAATCTGACGGCCGCCGGCGCCGAAAGGCCGGTTCGGTACGCCCCGGGGGGTGCCGGTGGAGAGGACCCGCAACGAATGCCGCAAGTAGAAGAAATCAAGCGAATGCAGACCCTTCATGGAGGTGGGTCGGAAGACGAGCAGAGCAACACTGACGAGTACGCCCGCCTTCTGGACCTTTACGATAACAGCTTCCGAAACATCACGGAAGGCGAGGTCGTCAAGGGGACGGTGATGAAGGTCACCAGCTCAGGCGTGATCGTCGACGTCGGCTTCAAGTCCGAAGGCATCATCGCGATCGAGGAGTTCCTCGACGAGACCGGCACGGTCACCGTGCAGGCCGGCGACATCGTCGACGTGCTGCTCGAGCGCACCGAAGACCGGGAAGGCTACGTCGTCCTCTCGCGCGAAAAAGCCGAGAAGATGAAGATCTGGGACGACGTCGAGAAGGCGTTCACCGACCGGAAGGTCGTGATCGGACGCGTGATCGAGCGCATCAAGGGCGGCCTCGCGGTCGACATCGGCGTGCGCGCGTTCCTGCCGGGCTCGCAGATCGACGTGCGCCCTGTCCGCAACCTCGACGCGCTCCGCGGCCAGGAGCTGCGCATGCGCGTCATCAAGGTCAACAAGAAGCGCGGCAACATCGTCCTCTCGCGCAAGGTGCTCCTCGAGGAGGAGAACGCCGAGAAGAAGAAGCACACGCTCGACACGCTGGCCGAGGGCAAGACGCTGCACGGCACGGTGAAGAACATCACCGACTACGGCGCGTTCATCGACCTGGGCGGCATCGACGGCCTGCTGCATGTCACCGACATGTCGTGGGGCCGCGTGGCGCACCCGTCGGAGCTCTTCAAGGTCAACGACGAGATCGACGTCATCGTCCTCAAGTACGACCCGGCGAACGAGCGCGTCTCGCTCGGCCACAAGCAGCTGGTGCCGGATCCGTGGTCGAACGTCATGGACCGGTACCCGGTGGGCGCGCGCATGAGCGGCAAGGTCGTGAGCCTGACCGACTACGGCGCCTTCATCGAGCTCGAGCCGGGCGTCGAGGGGCTGATTCACGTCTCCGAGATGTCGTGGAGCAAGCGCGTCAAGCACCCGTCGAAGATCCTCAACGTCGGCGACGCCGTCGAGGCGATGGTGCTGGGCGTGGATCCGGGCGCGCGCCGCATCTCGCTGGGCCTCAAGCAGGTCGAGCAGAACCCGTGGCACGAGCTCAACGACAAGTACCCGGTGGGCACGACGATCAAGGGCAAGGTGCGCAACCTCACCGAGTTCGGTGCGTTCGTCGAGGTCGAGGACGGCATCGACGGCCTGATCCACATCTCCGACATGTCGTGGAGCAAGCGGATCAAGCACCCGTCTGAAGTGCTGAAGAAGGGCGACGTCGTCGACGCGATGGTGCTCAACATCGACGCCGAGAACCAGCGCCTGTCGCTCGGGCTCAAGCAGCTGCAGACCGACATCTGGGACGAGTTCTTCTCGCAGCACAACGTCGGCGATCAGGTCGAAGGCAAGGTCGTGCGCATGACCAACTTCGGCGCGTTCGTCGAGCTGGCGGAGGGCATCGAGGGCCTGATTCACGTCTCCGAGTTCGACGACTCGGCGGCGGCCGGCAAGGACGAGAAGCTGGATCTGCAGGTCGACCAGACCTACCAGATGAAGATCATCAAGCTGATTCCGGCCGAGCGGAAGATCGGCCTGAGCATCCGCGCGCTGAAGAACGACGAGTTCCGTGCCGACTGGGAGGCCTACAGCGAGTCGACAGGCCGTCCGGAAGCCACGCTCGGCGACCACTTCAAGCGGCAGAGCGAATAGTCGGTAACCGGTTGCCGGTAACCGGTTGCCGGTCTGTCGCGCGCGGCACAAGGGCCGCGCGCCAAAGCTTCAAGCCGGCGGCGCGTTGTCGCCGCCGGCTCGCACCGACAACTGGTTACCGACAACCGGCAACCTAGGAGCGAAGATGTCCGGCGCCATGACCAAAGCGGAGCTCGTCGAGGAAGTCTCGAAGGTCTCCGATCTCACCAAGAAGCACTCCGAGGTCATCGTCGACACGGTGTTCAAGGCGATCATCGACGCGCTGCATCGCGGCGAGAAGATCGAGCTTCGCGGCTTTGGCAGCTTCCGCCTGCGCAAGCGCGAGCCGCGCAAGGGACGCAACCCCAAGACCGGCGACAAGGTCGACGTGCCGCCGAAGCGCGTGCCGTACTTCAAGCCCGGCAAGGAGCTCAAGGAGCTGATCAACCACTCGGGCGCCGACATGGCCGAGACGTCCGGCGACACCGATCAGGGCGCGGGGGCGTCCGAGCCGGAGACGGCTTGATTTGGATCGGCTCTTTTCACCCTGGCGGCTGAAGTACGTGACGGCCGCATCCGGTGAAGACGCCGGCGCCTGCATCTTCTGCGAGGCGCGCGACCGCAACGACCCGCTCGTGATTCACCGCGGGACGCACACCTTCGTCATCCTCAACCTGTTTCCCTACAACAACGGCCACCTGATGGTGGTGCCCGGCCGGCACATCGGACGGCTGGCCGACGCGCGCCCCGAGGAGCTGTCGGAGCTGATGGCGCTGACGCGCGCCGCGGAGATGGCGCTCACCGAGGCCTACGCGCCTCACGGGCTGAACATGGGCCTGAACCTGGGCAAGCCGGCGGGCGCCGGCGTGCTCGATCACGTGCACATGCACGTGGTGCCGCGCTGGAACGGCGACACGAATTTCATGTCGGTGGTGGGCGAGACGCGCGTGCTGCCCGAGGAGCTGCCGGTGACCGCCGACCGGCTGCGGCCGATCTTTCGGCGGCTGGGTGGCGCAGGCCTTTAGGCCTGGAGCCAGTCCGCCAGGGAAGGCCAGTCGGGGACGACGGCGATTTCCGGCAGCCAGTGAAAGATATTCCCGCGCGCGCCCACGATTGCGACAGGTTTGCCGAGCGCCAGCGCGTAGCCGGTTTCCACGTGCCGCCCTCCGCGTCCGATGCTGCAGGACTCGGCCGGGTTGAACACCACCACGGCGTCGGCGGCGTCGATATCTTCGAAATCCTGCCGGGCAATCGCCGCGAGACGCTCGCCGGCGCCCTCCTGATCGGCCAGCGCGGTTGCCGGCGTCGACGACGGCGCATCCAGCCAGCGTGAGGTGACGCGATAGCCTGCGGCGACGAGCTGTTCGCGTGCCTGCCGCAGTACTGGTGCGTCCTCGAACTGGCCGCTGAGATAAATCGCACGCATGCTCAATTCTTGATCTCCTCACGCACCCGGGCGCGCTCGCGATCGATCTGCTCGGGCGTCGCGCCGAGCCGGGTCATCATGGCCTCGGTCATCGCCAGCGCGACTTCGGCTTCTCCCGAGAAGACCGCGTCCGCGCCCGCGTCGCGCAGGCTGGGCACGTGGCGGATGTACATCGCGCGCGCCATCACGTGGATGTCGTCGTTGAGCTCGCGCGCGGCGCGGATGGTGTCCTCGCTGTGCTCCATGCCCGCCGACGTCAGCACGATGGTGTCGGCCGCCGCGACGCCGGCTTCCTCCAGGATCGTCTGATTGGTGGCGTCGCCGTAGATGGCGCGGAAGCCGTCCTCGCGGGCCGCCCGGGCGTTGCCCAGGCTCAGCTCCACGATGGTCGGGGTCACGCCGTTTTCCTTGAGCAGCCGCGCGAACGTCCGCCCGCTCGGCCCGTAGCCGATGACGACCGCGCGGTGGGCGGCGCCGCTGTCGGGCTGCCCCTTCTGGTCGTCGTGCTCGCGCACCTCTGGTCCATTCAGGACGCGCCAGACTGCCGGTCTGGCGGCCGCCCACCGGATGAACGGCTTGCCTGCGCGGTAGATGAGCGGGTTGATGACGATCGACCCGATGGCGACGGCAATGATGACGTTGCCCGCCTCGGGCGGCAGCACCCCGAGGTCCTGCCCGGCGCGGGCCAGGATGAACGAGAACTCGCCGATCTGCGACAGCGCCGCGGCCACCGGCACCGTCACCGCGAGGCCATAGCCCATCGCGCGCGTGACCACGGCCGCGATGAGCGGCTTGCCGATCACCACCACCGCGAATGCCATGGCCGCCAGGGCCGGCGCTTCCCACAGCGCGCGCGGATCGAACAGCATGCCGATCGACACGAAGAACAGGACGGCAAAGGCGTCGCGCAGCGGCAGCGCCTCGGCCGCGGCGCGCGAGCTGTAGTCGGATCGGCCGACGATCATGCCGGCCAGAAACGCCCCGAGCGCCATCGACACGCCGAAGGCGAGCGTCGAGCCCACGGCGATGCCGAGGGCGATGGCCAGCACGCTCAGCGTGAACAACTCGCGCGACTTCGTCCTGGCGACGCGGGCCATCAGCCACGGAATCAGACGCGCGCCGGCGGTGAAGAGCACGACTCCCAGGACGGCCACCTTGGCCAGCGTCACCAGCAGCGCCCAGGCGACACTGGGCCGTTCGGCGCCCGTGTCGGTGCCGACCGCCCCGGCAAACATCGCGGGCAGCAGCACGAGCACCACGACGGTGAAGATGTCCTCGACGATGAGCCAGCCCACCGCGATATGTCCGGTCTGCGTATGCAGCTCGTTGCCGTCCGACAGCACGCGGATCAGGACAACGGTGCTGGCCACGGAGAGGCAGAGGCCGAAGACGAGGCCGGCCGTCCACGACCAGCCCAGCGCGGTCGCGGCGAGCGCGCCGAGGACCGTCGCAAACGCGCTCTGGAGCACGGCGCCCGGCACGGCCACGCGCCGGACCGCGAGCAGATCCTTGAGATCGAAATGCAGGCCGACGCCGAACATCAGCAGGATCACGCCGACTTCGGCGAGTTGCTCGGCCATCACGGCGTCGGCATGGAATCCCGGCGTCTGCGGCCCGATCAGCACGCCGGCGAGCAGGTAGCCCACGATGGGCGACAGGTGCAGGCGATGCGTGATGTAGCCGAGGATCAGCGCGGCGCCGAATCCCGCGGCCAGCATCAGGATCAGGTCGATATCGTGCACGAAAGAATTCTAACGGCCTGACGGTAGAATTATCTCAATGGATCTCACGCTTTCGGACGCGCAGCAGGCCTTTCTCGATCGTGTCGATGCGTTCGCGCGCGACGAGGTGCGGCCGGCGGCCGCGGCCATCGACGAGTCGGATGTGTTCCCGCGCGAGCTGGCGGGCCGCGCCGCGGCGATTGGCCTGTCGGGCGTGGCGCTGCCGGCCGAGTGGGGCGGCGCCGGGCTCGACATGGTGACGTACGCGCATGCGCTGGAGCGGATCGGGCGCGAGAGCGCCACGCTGGCCGTCATCCTCAGCGTGAACAACTCGCTGGTCGCGTCAGTGCTGCACCGGTGGGGCACGGCGGCGCAGAAGGAGCGCTGGCTGAAGGCGCTGGCCGGCGGCGCGCGCATCGGCGCCTTCGCGCTGTCCGAGGAAGACGCCGGATCGGACGCCGGCAACCAGCAGACCATTGCGGCCCTCGACGACCGCGGCCACGTGCTCAACGGCCGCAAGGTCTGGGTCGCCAACGCCGAAGCCGCCGATCTCTTCATCGTCTTTGCGGCGACGCAGCCGGGCGCGCGCGGCCGCGGCATCACCGCGTTCCTGGTGCCGGCCGATTCACCCGGCCTGTCGATCGAGAAGGTGGGCGAGTCGCTGGGTGTGCGCGGCCTGGGCTGCCGCGACATCGTCCTGAAGGACGTGCGCGTGGAAGCGGACGGCGTCCTCGGCGAAGCGGGGCATGGCTTCCGGATCGCGATGACGGCGCTCGAGGGTGGGCGCGTGGCGATTGCCGCGCAGGCGCTGGGCGTGGGCCGGGCGGCGCTCGACGAGGCGCTGGCCTACGCGCGGGGACGCGAGACGTTCGGCCAGCCGATCGCGAACTATCAGGCGATTCAGTTCATGCTGGCCGACATGGCCACCGAGCTCGACGCCGCGCGGATGCTGACCCTCAAGGCCGCCGACGCCTGCGACCGCCAGTCGTCAGCGGCGGTCGAGGCGGCGATGGCGAAGCTGCTCGCGTCCGAGGCGGCGCACCGCGCGGCCGATCGCGCGCTGCAGATCTTCGCGTCGGCCGGCTACCGCCGCGGCACGGTCGTCGAACGCCTGTTCCGCGACGTCCGCGCGACGGAGATCTACCAGGGCACGTCGGAAGTGCAGCGGATGATCATCGCGGAGGAGATTCTTCGCTGATCAGGCTCCAGACTCCAGTCCCCAGGCTCCAGGAAACTCCGGGTACCTGAAGCCTGCCGGGGTCTGGAGTTGGGGTCTGGAGCCTATCCGATGATGTTTTTGGCAATCGTCTGCAGCTGCAGGTTCGACGTGCCTTCGTAGATCTGGCCGATCTTCGCGTCGCGATACAGCTTCTCGACCGGGTATTCCTTGACGAAGCCGTTGCCGCCGAACAGGTTCACCGCGAGCGACGCGGTGCGCTCGGCGCATTCCGACGCCACCAGCTTGCAGATGGCCGCTTCGGTGAGGAACGGCCTGCCCGCGTCGCGCAGGCGCGCGGCGTTGTAGACCGAGAGGGTCGCGCACTCGATGTCGGCCGCGGCGCGCGCGATCTGATGCTGCACCGCCTGGAAGTCGGCAATCGCCTTGCCGAACTGCTTGCGCTCCTTCGTGTACTTGATCGTGTGCTCGAGCGCGCCCTTGGCGAGGCCGATCATCTGCGCGCCGATGCCGATCCGTCCTTCGTTGAGCGTCTCGATCGCCGTCTTGTAGCCCTTGCCGACCTCGCCGAGCACGTTCGCCTTCGGCACGCGGCAGTCGTCGAGAATCAGCTCGCACGTGCTGCTCGCGCGGATGCCGAGCTTGTCTTCCTTCTTGCCCACCGTGAAGCCCGTGAACCCGCGCTCCACGATGAACGCCGTAATGCCGCGATACCCGGCGTCGGGATTGACGTTGGCGAACACCAGGAAGATGTCGGCCTCGTTGCCGTTGGTGATCCAGAGCTTGCGGCCGTTGAGCGACCACTCGCCGTCCTTCTCGGTGCCGCGCGCCGTCAGCGCGAACGCGTCGCTGCCCGACCCGGCCTCCGACAGCGCATAGGCGCCCACCGTGTCGGACGCCAGCCGCGGCAGGTACCGCTTCTTCACGTCGTCATTGCCCCAGCGCAGGAACGCGTTGATGACGAGCGTGTTCTGCACGTCGACGAGGACGCCGATCGATGGGTCGACGCGCGACAGCTCCTCGACGGCGAGCACCGAATGGAAGAACGTGCCGCCCGCGCCGCCGTGGCTTTCGGGCACCTCGATGCCCATGACGCCGAGGTCGAACAGCTTCCGGACCAGGTCTTTCGGAATCTTCGCGTGCTCGTCCATCTCGCGGACGAGGGGGCGCACCTGCGCCTCGGCGAATTCCCGGATGCTGTCGCGCAGGATGCGCTCGTCTTCACTCAGGTCGGTCAGGGCGGGGTTGGCCATCACGTTCAAACTCATGCGCAGGATTTTATCGCAGCCGCACCGCCTCCGCCGGCGTCTTAAGCTCCGGGATACTATGGGGACGATGAGGCGGGCAGCGGCGATGTGCATGGCGGCGATGGCGGCAGCCCTGGGGGCCGTGGCGCTCGCGGCGCAGGATCCGCAGCCGCCGCCGCAACAGCAGCAGCCGGTCATCCGGTCGGGCATCAATTTCGTCCGCGTCGACGTGCTCGTCACCGATCGCAAGACGGGCAAGCCGGTCACCGATCTCACGCTCGAGGATTTCGAAGTCGTCGAGGACGGCAAGCCGCAGACGGTCGAGACGTTCCGGCTGATCGACATGGACGTGCCGGTGGTCGGCGAAATGGCCGACGCGGCGCCCATCCGCTCGCTCGATCAGCAGGAGCGCGAGATGGCGCGCGACGACGTGCGCGTCATCGCCATCCTGCTCGACGACTACCACGTGGCGCGCGGCAACGACATGGCGATCCGCGAGAAGCTCGCGGCCTTCGTCATGCAGCTCAATTCCCGGGATCTCGTCGCCGTCCTCTATCCGCTCACGCCGGTCACCGATCTGGTCTTCACGCGCAACCACGAGGCCGTCGCCAACCAGCTGATGAAATTCCAGGGGCGCAAGTGGGACTACACGCCGCGCAACCGCTACGAAGACCGCTACGCCAGCTACCCGGCCGCGACGGTCGAACGCATCCGCGCGCAGGTGTCGTTGTCGGCGCTGCGCGCCCTCTCGATTCACCTCGGCACGCTGCGCGAGGGCCGGAAGGCCATCCTGTTCGTCAGCGAGGGCCTGACCTACAACATCCCGCCGACGATCACGAACCCCAACGATCCCAACGCGCCGATCTTCCGGCCAGGGGATCCGACGGCCGGGGGCGGCTACACGCAAAGCTCGGCGGAGTTCTTCAGCGAAACCGAAATGAACAACGACCTGCGCTACGTCTTCAACGCCGCGAACCGGGCCAATACCAGCATCTACTCGCTCGACCCCCGCGGGCTGGCCCCGTTCGCGTACGACATCAACCAGGGCGTCAGCCTGGAGCGCGACCGGAGTCACCTCCGCCAGACCATGGATTCGCTGATCATCCTCGCCCAGGAAACCGGCGGCCGCGGCATCGTCGGCCGCAACGATTTCCTGACGGGCCTGCGCCAGATGCTGCAGGACTCGAGCAGCTACTACCTGCTCGGCTACAACTCGACGCTGGCGCGCACCGACGGCAAGTTCCATGAAATCCGCGTGCGGGTGAAGCGTCCCGGCGTCGACGTGCAGGCACGCAAGGGCTACTGGGCGCTGTCGGTCGAAGACGCGAAACGGGCCGAGGCGTCGCCTGAGACGATTCGGTCCGGACCGCCGCCCGAGATCAACGAGGCGCTGGCGGCGCTGGCGGCGCCGGCACGCGGGCGCCCCGCGCTGACCTGGATCGGCACCAGCCGGGCCGACCATGGCAGGACGCAGGTGTCGCTGGTGTGGGAAGCCTCGGCGCAGGGCGCGCAGTCGCGCATAGGCGAGGCCGCGCGCGTCAACGTGACGGCCAGCAATGCCGGCGGCGATCTCTTTTTCCGCGGCAAGGGCGAGCCCGATGCCGACGCGGCCGGCCGGCCGCGCGGGGGCACGGTGACGTTCACCGCGCCGCCCGGCGCGCTCGACCTGCGCATCGTGATCGAAGGCGCCGGGGGGGAAGTGCTCGACACCGAAGTGAAATCGGTGACGGTGCCGGATTACAGCGCCGCCGGCGTGACGATCGGCACGCCGCGGCTGTTTCGCGCGCGCACGGCGCGCGATGTGGCCGCGCTGCGCGCCGACGCGTCGGCCCGCCCCGTGGCCGCGCGCGAGTTCTCGCGCAGCGAGCGGCTGCTGGTGCGGTTCGCGGCCTGGGGACCCGGCGGCGCCGCGCCGCTGGTCACGGCGCGCCTGCTGAACATGCGCGGCGAACCGGTCGCCGACCTGCCGGCGCCGGCGCCCGGCCCCGAGGGCACGTTCGAGCTCGACGTGCCGCTGTCGCCCTATGCGCCGAACGACTATCTGATCGAGCTCCGCTCGGGCGACGAGGCCGACGCCGCGCGCGTGCTGACGGCGCTGCGTATCAGCTAGGCCTGCTGGTCGGCCAGAAATTCCGCGGGAGTTTCCACCTTCAGGCCGTGACGCAGCGCGCTCAGGAAGTGCCGCCGGTTGTCCGTCACGATCACGCGAGCGCCTGCCGCGCGCGCAATCTCGGCGATGTGCGCGTCGTAGACGCGGCCTCCGCCGATCCCCTCCTTCGCCGCGGTTTCAATCAGTCCCGCGCGATCGCCCGCCGGCAAGTCGGCCACCGCAAGCCGTCCGAGGATCTCTTCTTTCATCAGGCGCTGGGCATCGGCCGGTTTCAACCGGAATTCCGCGGGCAGTCGAGTCGACACGGAGTAGAACTCCAGGCAGCAGTGCCAGGCCGTGCCCGCGTCGCCGATACGGCGATCCGCCACGGCCGCCATCACGCGCTGCGCATCGTCGCTCTGCGGGCCGAAATCGATCAGGCCCGCAAGCAGCACGCTCGTGTCGAGAAACACCTTCACGGCCAGCGGTTCCGCTCGCCTTCGACCAGGGCCGCAACGTCGACGGTCGGCGCCGGTTCGTCGGACGCCGCGGGTTTGGCGACGAGCCTCCTTCCGACGCGCACGAGCCGGGGCGGCGCAGCGTCCCGTTCGAGCCGCACGCCGAAATCGTCGGCGGTCACGAGCAATGTGGCGCCGGCGACCAACCCGGCCCTCTCGCGGATGGCCGCCGGAATTACCACGCGACCTGCCTTGTCAATGGTTGTTTTCATGCCAGGATTATACCATTGAGGTTCGCCGGCTCATCTTTAGTCTTCCGTCTTCAGTCTTTAGTCTTTATCATCCCGATGCCATGACGGAACCTCGTTACCTGCTCCTGGGCGCGCTTGCCGTTTTTGCCGCCGTGTATGTCATTGGCTGGGCGATCTATGCCCGGCGGGCGGCCTCCGAGCCGAGTCCGGCCGAGGTCAAACCGGCGGCCAATCCCGGGCTCCTCAACGTCCTCATCGGCGCCGTCACGAACTTCTTCGACACGCTCGGCATCGGCTCGTTTGCGCCGACGACGGCGATCTTCAGGCTGAAGAAGATCGTGCCTGACCGCATCATTCCGGGCACGCTCAACGTCGGGCACACGCTGCCGGCCGTCACGCAGGCCTTCATCTTCATCGCCCTGGTGCAGGTGGAAATGGTCACGCTGCTGTCGATGATCGGCGCGGCGGTCGTGGGCGCGTGGCTCGGCGCCGGCGTCGTGTCGCACTGGCCGCGCCGGCGCGTCCAGGGCGGCATGGGCGTCGCGCTGCTCGTGGCGGCCGTGCTCTTCATCCTGACGAATCTGCAGCTGCTGCCGGGTGGCGGCGAGGCGTTCGCGCTGACGGGCACGAAGCTGTATCTGGGCATCGCGGGTAACTTCCTGCTGGGCGCGCTCATGACGCTCGGCATTGGACTCTACGGGCCCTGCATGATTCTCGTGAGCCTGCTCGGCATGAATCCGGTGGCGGCCTTTCCGATCATGATGGGCTCGTGCGCCTTCCTGATGCCGGTGGCGAGCCTCCGGTTCGTGAAGGAGAAGAGCTACTCGTTCAGGCCGGCGCTCGGCCTGCTCGTCGGCGGTATCCCGGCCGTGCTGGTCGCCGCCCTGATCGTGAAATCGCTGGACGTCGTCACCGTCCGCTGGCTCGTCGTCGTCGTGGTTCTCTATACGTCCGCGACGCTGCTGCGCGCCGCCATGACGCGAGAACCGGAAGCCGCACAGCCATGACTGCTGCGCCTGTCGGCGAATCCGATCGTCTCGTGGCGATGGACGTGCTCAGAGGCTTCGTGCTGCTCGGCATCCTCGTGATGAACATCCAGTCGTTCTCGATGCCGATGTCGGCGTACATGAATCCCACCGCGTACGGCGACCTGACCGGCGCCAACCTGTGGGTGTGGGCCGGCAGCCATCTGTTCTTCGATCAGAAGTTCATCACCGTCTTTTCGATGCTCTTCGGCGCCGGCATCCTGCTGATGACGTCGCGGGCGGGCGACGGCGCCGGACGCATCCATCGACGGCGCATGGGATGGCTGATTCTCTTCGGGCTGCTGCACGCGCACCTGTTCTGGTACGGCGACATTCTTTATTGGTACGGGATGGTGGGACTGGTCGCGTATCTGTTCCGGAACAGGGCGCCGCGCACGCTCCTCGCCGCCGCAGCGGTGTTGATCCTGATCGGGTCCCTCGTGCCGGTGGGCATGGGCCTCGCGATGCCGCCCGAGACGCTCGCCGAGATTCGGGACAAGGATTGGCAGCCCGCGGCCGCCGTCATCGCCGCGGAGCTGGCCGCCTATCGCGGCGGCCCGCTCGCGCAGGCCGCCCACCGCTCGCCGACGGCGTTCACCTTCGAGACGTTCTATCTGATTTTCATGGGCTGGAAGGTGCTCGGCCTGATGCTGATCGGGATGGCCCTGCTGAAACTGGACGTGTTCACCGCGCGTCGCGATCCCGCGTCCTACGCGAAGCTCGCCGGCGCCGGCTTTGCCATCGGCCTGCCGCTCGTCGCGTTCGGCATGCGCCAGAACTGGAAGCACGGCTGGTCGGTGGAGTACTCGATGTTCTTCGGCGCGCAGTGGAACTACTGGGGCAGCGCGTTCGTGTCGCTCGGCTACATCGGGCTGTTCATGTGGATCGTCCGCACGGGCGCCCTGGCGGGCCTCACCGCGCGCCTCGCCGCCGTCGGCCGCATGGCCTTTTCGAACTACATCTTCCAGACGATCGCCGCGACGACGATTTTCTACGGCCACGGCCTGGGCCTGTTCGGCTCCGTCGAGCGCACCGCCCAGCTCGCCATCGTCCTCGCCGTCTGGACGGTGCAGCTGATCGCGTCGCCGATCTGGCTGCGCCACTACCAGTTCGGCCCGCTGGAGTGGATCTGGCGGAGTCTCACATACGGAGCGTCACAGCCCATGAGGCGCTCCGCTAAGCTCGCTGCGGCCGGCTGACAGAACATAGAACACAGAACGCAGAATGCCTTAAACACGAAGGGCGGCGCCGTCGCGCCGCCCACTCTGTGTTCTACGTCCTACGTTCTGCGTCCTTCTTGCCCTACGCGTACATCCCGCGCATCTTGGTCACCGTCGCCACCTTGCTGATGGCCACGATGTAGGCGGCGGTGCGCATGTCGGTCTTGTACTTCGTCGCCATGGCGAGCACGTCGTTGAAGGCGGCGACCATCTTGTGCTCGAGGCGCTCGTTCACTTCCGCCTCTTCCCAGAAGTAGCCGTGGCGATCCTGCACCCACTCGAAGTATGACGTGGTGACGCCGCCGGCGTTGGCGAGGATGTCGGGGATCACGAACACGCCGCGGCTGTGCAGCGCCGTGTGCGCGTCGGGCGTCGTCGGCCCGTTGGCGCCCTCGGCGATGATCTTCGCCTTGATGTCGCCGGCGTTGGCCACCGTGATCTGGTTTTCGAGCGCGGCGGGAATCAGGATGTCGACGTCGAGGCCGAAGATTTTCGAGCCGTCGAGCTCCTCGGCGCCGGGGAAGTCGGCGACCGTCTTGTGCTGCTGCGTGTGGGCGATGAGCTTCTTGATGTCGAGGCCCTTGTCGTTGTAGACGCCGCCCTTCCAGTCGGTGACCGCGACGACCTTCGCGCCGATGTCGGCGAGCAGGTCGGCCGACACCGAGCCGACGTTGCCGAAGCCCTGCACGGCGACCGTCGCGCCCTTGATGTTCATGCCGAGGTGCTTCGCGGCCTCGCGCGTGGTGATCATCACGCCGCGTCCCGTCGCCTCGCGGCGGCCGAGCGATCCGCCGAGCTCCACCGGCTTGCCCGTGACGACGCCGGTGACGGTCGTCCCCACGTGCATGCTGTACGTGTCCATGAACCACGCCATGATCTGCTCGTTGGTGTTCACGTCGGGCGCGGGGATGTCCTTGTCGGGCCCGATCAGATCGATGATCTCGGCGCAGTAGCGGCGCGTCAGGCGCTCGAGCTCGCCGCGCGACATGCGCGTGGGGTCGCAGACGACGCCGCCCTTGCCGCCGCCGAACGGCACGCCGGCCACGGCGCACTTCCACGTCATCCAGGCGGCGAGCGCCGTGACTTCGTCGAGCGTGACGCCGGGGTGATAGCGGATGCCGCCCTTGGCGGGGCCGAGCGTGATGTTGTACTGCACGCGGTAGCCGGTGAAGACTTCGATCTCGCCGTTGTCCATCTGCACGGGGCACGAGACGGCGATTTGCCGCTTCGGGTGCGTGAGGACTTTCCAGATGCCCGGGTCGAGGCCGAGCAGGCGCGCCGCGCCGTCGAACTCCTGCAGCATGGCGTTGAAGATGTTGCCGGTAGACATAGGACTCCGTAGGGAAGAATACGCCGCCAGGTATGTAAACGACCCAGACTATCGTTTGCCGGGAGATTTGGTCAACCGCGGCCGGGGGGCTGCCGCTGACTCTGGCGCGCAGTATAGTGTCGCGCATGCGAACCCTTTTTCTTGCCGCTGCCGTTGTTCTGGCCGCCGCACCCGCCGGCGCGCAAAGCGCCGACCTGCTGCTCCTGAACGGCCGTGTCTACACGCTGGATCCGGCGCGTCCCTGGGCGGAAGCCGTGGCGATCGAAGGCGATCGGATTGCGGCGGTGGGCACGACCGCGGACATCAGCGCGCGCCGCGGGCCGTCCACGCGTGTGATCGATCTCCAGGGGCGCTTCGCGCTGCCCGGGTTCAACGACGCGCACGTGCACATCGACTCGACCGGCTCGCTGCTGATCGGCGCGAACCTGCTCGACGTGCACACGGCGGAGCCGTTCACCCGGCGCGTTGCGGAGGCGGCGTCGCGGCTGCCGAAGGGAAGCTGGATTCTCCGCGGCGACTGGGGCGCGTATGAACAATGGTCGGCCGGATCGGCGGGGGCTGCGGCAGGCGCGAACCTCGCGGGCCCCTTCACGCCGTCACGCGCTCTCATCGATGCCGTCACGCCGGAGCATCCGGTGCTGGTCAATCGATTCGACCGCAGCATGTTCCTGGCGAACTCGCGGGCGTTGACGCTGGCGGGCATCGACGATCGCACGCCGAATCCGGACGGCGGCGAGATCGTGCGCGACGCGCGCGGACGGGCGACCGGCATCCTGAAGGGCAGCGCGGCGCAGCTCGTGCGCGCCGTCATTCCGCCCATCCCGTTCGAGCAGCGGCTCACGCAGGTGCGCGCCGTGCTGAAGGAAGCGCGCGAAGGCGGCGTGACGACGATGCAGGACTTGACGAGCGCCGAGCAGCTGCGCGTGTATCAGGAGCTGCACACGCGCGGCGAGCTGACGAGCCGCATCATGCTGCGGCCGACGCTCGACAACGTCAATCACATCGCCGCGCTGGGGATCACGAAGGGCTTCGGCGATGACTGGCTGACGTTCATCGGCTACAAGGCGTGGGTCGACGGCATCATGGGCGGCAGCAGCGCCATGTTCTTCCGGCCCTACGACCACGACCCGACGAACAAGGGCCAGCTGCGGCCAATCATGCGGCCGGAGGCCGAGGACGGCGCCGCCGACGCGATGCAGGAGGGCGATCACTACACGTCGATTCCGCCCGGCAATCTGGAGAAGCTGCTGATGGCCGCCGTTGGCACGGGGCTGACGCCGCACATTCACGCGATCGGCGACAAGGGCAACCGCATCATCCTCGACATCTTCCAGCGCGTGCTCGCGCCGCACGACGAGATGATCATTCGCGATCACCGCTGGCGCGTGATCCATGCGCAGGTCGTGCATCCAGACGACGTCGCGCGCTTCGGGACGCTGCGGCTCGTCGCCGAAGTGAATCCGTATCACGTGTCCGACGACATGCGGTGGATGGAGGAGCGCATCGGCGCGGAGCGGTCGAAAGGCGCGTATGCCTTCCGCGCGCTGAAGGACAGCGGCGCCGTGCTGATCTTCGGCAGCGACAGCCCCGGCACCAACGCGGCGCGCTATTTCCTGAATCCGGTCTACGGCCTGTACGCGGCCGTGACGCGGCAGACGCTGACCGGCGAGCCGAAGGACGGCTGGTTTCCCGATCAGCGGCTCACGATCGAGGAAGCGATCGAGGCCTATACGAAAGCGTCCGCCTGGGCGTCGTTCGAGGAGGATCGCAAAGGCATGCTCAAGCCCGGCTACTTCGCCGACATCGCCGTGTTCGATGGCAACCTGATCGAGATCGGCAAAGCCCGCCCGGCCGACCTGCTCACGGCCAAAGTCGACATCACGATTGCGGGCGGCAAGGTCGTCTACGAGCGCTGAGCGGCGCGCACACCGCCGCGCGGAAGGGCGCTCGGGTAGGTCCGTCGCCGCGCCGCGGAGCTCGGGCGATCTCTGCTCGCATGTACAAGCACGGCGCCGCGCCGGACCTACCACTCGCACCCAGCGCGGTTGCCTCGCGCGCGCGGCTGCGGCGGCAACTGTGGCGCCCGACTTGAGGCAGGCCGTCTTGACCCGGGAAAATCGCGCGGAGCGCTCAGGACACGGCTGGGTTGGGGACCCAGCCGTGCGCATGCTGCGGCGCGGATGTCGCGCCGAGCTTGCGATCGTTCCGGCCTGCCGAGTGGAGGGCGACGCAGTTGTTGCCGCAGCCGATCAGCGCCAGCCGCCGCCGCTCCCTCTATAATTAGGACGGATGACCCCCAAAACTGCTGAGGCTGCGGCCGCGCTGGCCGACGCGCCGAAGGAGCGCGCCGGCACGTTCACGACGATTTCCGGCCGGCCGATCGACCGGCTGTATACCGCCGAGGACATCGCCGGGCTGGACTATGCGCGCGACCTCAACGACCCGGGCGAGTTCCCCTATACGCGCGGCATCCATCCCACCGGCTACCGCGGCAAGCTCTGGACGATGCGGCAGTTCGCCGGGTTCGGGACGCCGGAAGAGACCAACGAGCGCTATAAGCAGCTGCTCGCCGCCGGCGGCACGGGCCTGAGCGTCGCGTTCGACCTGCCGACGCTGATGGGGCGCGACCCCGACCACCCGCTGTCGCTCGGCGAGACCGGCAAGTGCGGCGTCAACGTCACGTCGCTCGCCGACATGGAGCGGCTGTTCGACGGCATCACGCTCGCCGACATCACGACGTCGATGACGATCAACTCGCCGGCGCCGATGATCTTCGCGATGTACCTCGTCGTGGCCGAGAAGCAGGGCGCCGACTGGAAGACGCTGTCGGGCACGATCCAGAACGACATCCTCAAGGAATTCATCGCGCAGAAGGAGTACATCTTCCCGCCGCGCCCGTCGATGCGGCTCATCACCGACATCTTCGCGTTCTGCTCGAAGGAAGTGCCGA
>DATKDT010000138.1:0-16660 GCA_035512575.1 Vicinamibacterales bacterium
ACCCGGAATTCATTGTCAGAAATCGGCTCAGGTCAGGACTGGAGGATCATGTGAAGAAGCTGCTGTTTGCGGGCGCCGCGCTCGTGCTGGTCATCGGCGCGATAGTCGTCCTCGGTTTCCGCTCCGACAACGTGGGAGACGGAGGCCTGCTCGGCATTGCGGAGGCCCGCGGGCTCAGCCCCGAAGACGCCGCGCGCGCCGTCAAGACGTTCGTGCCCCCGGGCGGGCGCGACGAATACCTGCTGTTCGCGTCGGGCGGCCATTCGGGCCAGGTCCACGTGATGGGCGTGCCGTCGATGCGCCTCCTCAAAACCATTGCCGTGTTCACGCCCGAGCCCTGGCAGGGCTATGGCTACGGCGCCGACTGGTCGGAGCAGGCCCTCGATGACGGCGGGCCGTCGGGCCGGGCCGCCAGCGGCGAGCCGCCGCTCCGCTGGGGCGATTCGCACCATCCGGCGCTCAGCGAAACCGACGGCAAGTACGACGGCCGCTGGCTCTACATCAACGATCGCGCGCACGGCCGCATCGGCATGATCGACCTCGGCGACTTCCGCACGAAGCAGGTCATGCAGGTGCCGAACCTCCAGACCTCGCACGGCGGCATCTTCGCCACGCCCAACACGAAATACGTGCACATCTCGTCGAAGGTGCCCGCGCTGAAGGGCTGGAACGCGAAGACGGGCGGCAGCATCACGGTCGAAGAGCACCTCAACAACTACGCCGACAAGTACCGCGGCTATTCGACGTTCATCCGCGTCGACGCGCAGACGGGCCGGATGCTGCTCAACGAGAGCTTTCAGATCGAGCTGCCGCCGTACACGCAGGATCTGGCCGACGCCGGCAAGGGCGTCAGCGACGGCTACGCGTTCATCAACTCCTACAACGTCGAGATGGCCACCGGCGGCATCGCCGAGGGCAAGGATCCGATCGAGGTCGGCGCGTCGAAGCTCGACTTCGACTACCTGCACATCATCAACTGGCACAAGGCCGAACAGGTCGTCGCGGCCGGCAAGTTCACGGAGCTCAACGGCATCCGCGTGATCTCGCTCGAGACGGCGATTGCCGAAGACCTGCTGCACCTCGCGCCCGAGCCGCGCAGCCCCCACGGCGTCGACATCGCGCCGAAGGGCGACTACATCACCGTGTCGGGCAAGCTCGATCCGCACGCGACGGTGTACGGCTTCGACCTGATCAAGAAGGCGATCGCCGAAAAGAACTACGAGGGCAAGGATCGCTACGGCATCCCGATCCTCAGGTTCGACGCGGTCGTCGCGGGCAAGGTGGAGCTCGGCGCGGGCCCGCTGCACACGCAGTACGATGACAAGGGCTACGCCTACACGAGCCTCTACCTCGAGAGCGCCGTCGCGAAGTGGACGCTCGGCGAGCCGTATCACCCCGCCGACAAGGCGTTCAAGCTGGTGGACAAGGTGTCGATTCACTACAACATCGGCCACCTCGCCACGACGCAGGGCGACACGATGGATCCCCAGGGCAAATACCTCATTGCCATGAACAAGTGGTCGATCGATCGCCATACGAACGTCGGGCCGCTGCATCCGCAGAACTTCCAGCTGATCGATATCTCGGGCGAGAAGATGGAGCTGCTGTCGGACATGCCGATCGGCTTCGGCGAGCCGCACTACGCGCAGATGGTCAAGGCCGACGTCATCAAGGCGCACGACACGTACGAAGCGGGCGTCTCTCCGGCGACCAACCAGAAGAGCCCCAATGCCCTCGCGACCGAAGCGGACGCGCGCATCGTCAGGCGGCCGGGCGTGGTGGAAGTGTGGATGAACGTCATCCGCAGCCGCTTCAACCCCGACATCATCAGGGCGAAGGTGGGCGACAAGGTGATCGTGCACCTCACAAACGCGGAATCGACCGCCGACGCGACGCACGGCTTCGCGATTCCGGGCCGCAACGTCATGGTCAGCCTCGACCCGGGCGAGACGACCACGGTCGAGTTCATGGCGACCAAGGCCGGGTCGTACAGCTTCTACTGCACGGAATTCTGCTCGGCGCTGCATCTCGAGATGCAGGGCTGGCTGATCGTGGAGCCGAAGTGACGCGACGGGCTCTCGCGTGCGTAGCGCTTGTGGCGCTTGCTGCAGGAACGGCCTGCAGCGCACGGGCCGACGGTCCTCCTCATCTCGAGGAGGACCGCACCGCCTGCGCGCACTGCGGGATGCTCGTCAGCGAGCGGATGTTCGCGGCGGCGTACCGCACCGCGGCCGGCGAGGCGAAGGTGTTCGACGACATCGGGTGCCTGCTCGCCGCGGCGCGGAGCGAGGCCGGCGCGGACGCGCTGCGGTTCTGGTTCCATGACGCGCCGTCGCGCACCTGGATCGAGGGGCCGCGCGCCGTGTTCGTGCACGCGCCGGGCCTGAAGACGCCGATGGCGGGGGGCATGCTCGCCTACGCCGGCGCGGCGGCCGCCCTCGAGGCGGCCGCCGACGGCGGCAGGGTGATCGGCTCGCTCGATCAGCTGCTCGGAGAACAGAAAGCGGGGGGATCGTGAATCGCGCACGTCTCATCCGGATCCTCGCGGCCTTCGGCGCGGCCGCGTTCGTGTGGCTCGCGGCGGATCTGCCGCTGTGGACGATGACGATGCGCGCGCCGCAGTACCCGAAGGGCCTTCAATTGCAGGCCTACGGCACGGGCGTGGAGGGGGACTTGAAGGAGCTGAACATCCTGAACCACTACATCGGGATGAGGCCGCTCGACCCGAAGCCGGAGCTCGAGACGAAGCTGTTCCCCATCGCCATCACGACCCTCATCGTGCTGTGCCTGGCGTCGCCGCTGCACCGGTGGATCCGGCGGCTGGCCGTGACCATGGCCGTCGCGATGCCGCTCGGCATCCTGGCAGATCTGCAGTACTGGCTCTACACCTACGGGCACAGCCTCGATCCGAAAGCGCCGATCCGGCTGCCGCCCTTTACGCCGCTCGTGCTCGGCCAGTCGACCATGGGCAACTTCGAGAGCACGTCGATGATTTCGACCGGCCTGCTATGTCTGATTGGCGCGGCCGCGGTGCTGATCGCGGGCAACCGCCTGGCGCGGCGGCTCGGGCCGGCGACGTCGGTTCGCGCGACGCACATCGCCGCGATCGCAACGGTCATCGCGCTTGCGGGGCTGTCGGTGTCACCAACAAGCCGCTTACTGGCTGTGACGGGGACAGAGCCTGGTTCGATGCAGGTGCTGCAGTCGCTGATTGACGCGGAGCCGCGCGGCTCCGTCGTGACTGTCCCAGCCGGAACCTACAACGGCCCGATCACGGTTCGTGGCCCGCTCACGCTCGTCGGCGAGGGGATGCCCATCGTCGACGGCGGCGGCGCGGGCAGCGTCGTCACCATCGAGGGTGACGGGGTGGTGCTGCGCGGCTTCGCGATCCGCAACAGCGGGCGCAACGTCACCGAGGAAGCGGCCGGCATCAAGGCCAGCGGCGAGGGACACCGCATCGAGTGGAACGACGTGCGCGACGTGTACTTCGGCATCCATGTGTCGGGCGGCCGCGGCCACGTCATCGAGCACAACGTCGTCGCGCCCGGCGTCGAACACGGCGCGCGGCCCGGGCACGGCATCAGTGTCTGGAACACGTCGGGGACGCGGGTGGCGTACAACACGATCACCGAGGCGCGCGACGGCGTGTACCTGTCGTTCACGAAGGACGTGACGGTCGCCTCCAACTCGGTGACCGGCTGCCGCTACGGCCTGCACTCGATGTACTCGGAGGAGGCGCGGCTCATCGACAACCGGCTGCGCGGCAATCTGCTCGGCTCGGCGCTGATGAACTCGACGCGGCTCGAGCTGCGCGGCAACCGCATCGAGCAGCACCGCGAGGGCTCGGCGGCTTACGGCATCCTTCTCAAGGACATCGGCGATCTGATCGCCGAGGACAACGTCATCGTGGCCAACCGCGTGGGGCTCTACGCCGAAGGCGTGCCCGACCGGCCGTCGCGCGAGGCGATCGTGCGGCGCAATGTCTTCGCCGGCAACGATGTCGGGATCGCCCTGCAGGCCAACGCCGCGCTGACGTTTACCGAAAACCGCATTGCCGAGAACCTGACCGACGTGCGCGCGCTCGGCAGCCGGCTGTCGCCGACCGCGAAGTGGTCGCGCGGCGGCGTCGGCAATTCCTGGAGCCAGTACCGCGGGTACGACCGCGACGGCGACGGCATCGGCGATCTCGCGCACCGCGTGGACGCGTCAGCCGGCGCACTGGCCGGCGGCGACGATCTGATTCGCGCGTTTCTCTACACTCCCGCTCACCTCGCGCTCGAGGCCGGAGCCCGCATGTTTCCGCTGTTCCGCCGCCCGCCCCTGCTCGTCGACGAACATCCGCAGATGCGGCCGGCGCCGAGGTTGCGATGATTCGTATCGATCACGTCTCGAAACGGTTCGGCGCGCGCACGGCGCTCGACGATGTCTCGCTGGCGTTCGTGCCCGGTGAGGTGACGCTGCTGCTCGGATCGAACGGCGCGGGCAAGTCGACGCTGCTGCGGTGCCTGCTCGGCATCATGGAGTTCGACGGCAGCGTGCGCGTGGCCGGCCTCGATCCGCTCACCGACGGCTGCGCGGTGCGGTCGCTCATCGGCTACATGCCGCAGACCGGCGGCCTCCATCCCGACCTCACCGCGGCGCAGACGCTCGATCTGTACGCCGCGATTCGGGACGTGCCGCCCGAGCGCGGGACGGCGCTGCTCGAGGAAGCCGGACTCGGCGCCGACGCCCACGTGCGCGTCGGCGATCTGTCGGGCGGGATGCAGCAGCGCCTGGGTTTCGCGCTGGCACTGCTCACCGATCCTCCCGTGCTGCTGCTCGACGAGCCGAGCGCGAGCCTCGACGCCGCCAGCCGCGACTGGCTGGCCGGCAAGCTGCGCGCCGCGGCCGCCGAAGGTCGCGTGGTCATCGTCTCGACGCATTCGGGACAGGAGCTGCTGGCGGCCAGACATCGCCGTATCGTGCTCGAGGAGGGACGCGTCAAGCATGCCGATCCCTGCGCCGGAAGCGTGCCGGAGGCCGCGCATGCGCGTCCCTTTCGCGCCGGCAGGGCAGGCCGCGCCCGCCCTTTGATGGCCAAGGAAATCCGGGATGCGGTGGGCAACCGCTGGCTCGGCGGCTATGCGCTCGTGCTGGGCCTGCTTGGTCTTGCCGCCGCGGCCACCGGGATTGAAAGCAGCTCGGGCCTGGCGCTGCAGGCGTTCGGGCGCACCACCGCGACGCTGATGAACCTGTGCCTGCTGCTCGCGCCGCTCATCGCCGTCGTGATGGGCGCCGCATCGATCGCCGGCGAGCACGAGCGCGGCACGCTCGAGAACCTGCTCGCGCAGCCGTTCACGCGGCGGCGTCTGCTGGCCGCGAAACACGGCGCGCTGGTCGTGTCGCTGGCCGTGGCCACCCTGCTGGGATTCCTGCCGGCCGGCCTGCTGATTGCGTGGCACGCCGGCCCGGCTCCGCTCGCGCATTACATGCTGTTTCCCGTGATCGCGCTGATGGCGGCCATGGCGATGGCCGGCATCGGTCTCGCGATTTCGGTGACGAGCCGCTCCGCGGTGCAGGCGCAGGGTGTGGCGATCTTCGTGTGGTTCGCGCTCGTGTTGTTGTATGACTTGATCCTGATGGGTACGCTCTCGCTCGGCGGACTGCCGGCTGAGGCGGTCGCCGCCGCGCTGGTGGCGAATCCGATCGACGCGGCGCGCGTGCTGGGGGTGCTCACGCTCGAGCCGGACCTGTATCTGCTCGGGCCCGCCGGCGCCTACCTGACCGCGACGTTTTCGCGCGGCGGCGCGGCGCTGCTGCTGGCCGGGGCCCTTGCGGTATGGACCGTCGTGCCGCTCGTTGTAGCATTTCTCGCGTTCGACATTCGGCCGGGGAGGCCGCGTACCGATGACACGAAAGAACCGACTGCCGATGCTGTTCGCGGCCGCGTCAGCCCTTGCGCTGGCGATCGCCTGCAACTCCAGCGGAAACCCGGAGTCTGACGAGGCGATCGTCAAGGCCGACGCCGCCAGGCCTGCCGTCACGCAGGCGGTGCTCGACCGGGGCGCCCAGATCTACAAGGCGAACTGCATCGCATGCCACGGTGAAAGCGGCAAAGGCGACGGCCCCGCCGCCGGCGTGCTCAAGCCGCCGCCGCGCGATCACACCGACCGCGCGTACATGGACACGATGACCGATGACGATCTCAAGAAGGTCATCGTCATGGGCGGCGCCATCAAGGGCCGTCCGCTGATGCCCAGCCACCCGCAGCTGCGCGGCGACGACCTCGACGCGCTGATCGCGTTCGTCCGCTCGCTCAGCACCGGCAAGGGCTGACGCAGCCGCCGCGCGCGCCGTGCTTCGGTGCGATGTCCGGCATTCCGCCGCGCCGGCGGGGCGAGTCGAGCCAAAGAGCGGTCTCTCCGACGTCTTTTTAACGCCGTCGCGTCGGAACGCCGGACACCGCACCTGCGCGCGATCAACGGCCGCGCTGGTCGCGCGTAGTCACGGCCGGCTATGACCGTGAGAGTCTTCGGATGGAGCGGTGGTTGTCGCGCACGCGCTCGCCGAGGCGCTTGCGCATGTAGACCTTCGACTCCTGGTTGTCTTCGGGATACGGCTCGAACTTGATGACGTCGTAGCGTAGGTGATCGAGCGTGCCGCGCATGTCGTAGTAGCGGTTCTTGGTCTTCACGACGATCTCGTCGAACCCTTCGTCGAGCGCCCATTCCTCCTGCTGCTCGCTCAGCGCGCGGAAGAAGCCCATGCCGCGCCAGTCGCGGCGCGTCGCGCCCAGCCAGTTGTAGAGGATTTTCTTGCTCGAGAAGTCGACGACGTCGCGGATGCGATCGACCAGGTCGAACATCTTCGGATCGGATTCGTGCTCGCGCAGCTCGTGCAGCACCTTGAACGACACCGGCACGGCCATGCCGGGGTCCTCGGGCAGGGGCGCCTCGGCCATCAGGATGAGGCTGGTGCGCTCCTGCAGACGCTCGAGGATTTCCGTCGCGCTCTTCTTGCGCGGGAATTCCGTAAAGTATTCCTCAATGTACTGAATCTCGAGCGCGCCCTGCTGCAGGGGATACTCTTTGATCTGAAATTCCAAGGCCGGAGCATTGTAACGCCCATGGGGAAAATCACGAGAACCGCCGCGCTTGCCGCTGTTGTGTGTACGGTGATGGCCCCGGGCCCGGCCGCCCAGGCGCCGGAGCTGGCGCTGGGGCTCGTCCGGCCCGACGGCATCCTGACGCCGTTTGCCGTGTTCGACGGCAAGACCTGGACGGCCGCCTGGCCCGAGCCTCAGGACACGAGAACCATCGACGGAATGCTCGAGCGCGTCGACTCTTACTGGCGAGAGCACCAGCGACAGGTGCCGCTCACGTGGCATGTCGTGCGGCCGAGCCAGGCTGCGTTGCAGGTCAAAGTGCTGAAGTACGTCATCTTCGAAGAGCAGTGCGAGAACCAGGTCGGATTGCTGACAGACATGCATCCCCGCCGCGAGGTTGATTCCATGTCCTTCGCGCGGATGCTCGCGACCGACAGGCCGATCGCCGTCGAAGCGCCCGGCCCTCCGGTGGACGCCAGCACAGGCATCGGTCCTGAGGGGCGCGCCACGCTCAGGCCTCTGGGCGTTCTGAAAGTCGCCGGCTCGGCGTTCCGGATCGTGCTGAATATCGGCTATGAGGGCGAGCGCATGTCCGTAATGCAGTTAGGTGCGGACGGCGAGCGCGAAGTGCTGCGCACCCGCATCGGCGGCTGTTGAAGGCCGTGACGCGATCAACCTTAATCGTCGCGCTGCTGCTGGCCGCGTCAAGCGCCGGGCCGACTGCGCAGTCATCCGAGCTGGCATTGGGCCTGATTCGCGCGGACGGCATTCTCGTTCCTTTTGCCGTGTTCGACGGCACGTCGTGGCTCGAAGCCTGGCCCGAACCGGGCGAGCCCGTCGCGCCCGACCACATGCTCGCGGCAGTGCCGTCGTTCTGGCGGAAGCGCCAGCAGCAGGTGCCGCAGGCATGGCACGTCGCCGCGGAGCGAGGGGCGATGGTCGAGGTCAACGTGCTCTCGCACGTCGTCTTCGACGAGCACTGCGGGCATCAGGTCGGCCTGCTCACCGACCTTCATCCCAGGCGCGCCGATGCGCACGACAAGCGGCTCGCGGCGGATCGCGCCGTGCCGATGATCCTGCCTCTCGATTTGTCTGCAAGCGCGGACAGGGCCGGCTGGCAGGATCTCGCCCAGCTGCTGGAAGCCGAAAGCGCGCATCACGAGAACACCGCCATCGCGGACTGGGAACGCGATTCGGGACGCACGTCGCAGCTGGAGCCCGCGCCGCGGCGGCAGCCGCTCCGGATCCGAACGCTCTACGCCCACCGGGACACCGACAGCCGCATCGTTTATTACGAAGTGGAGCGGCAGTACGCAAAACCCATCTCGGACTCGCCCGGCGCCGAGCCGTCCGTGCTGTTCGTCTCGGGCTGGATATACCAGGCAACAGGATCCGCCCCGAGCACGCTCAACACGGTGGCCCTCATTACCGACCCCGACTTCAAAGGACCGGTGACAATGAAACCGCTCGGCATCGTGCGAGCCGGCGGGTCAGCGCTGTGGGTTGTCCAGGTGCACGGCTACGAAAGCGAGGCGGTAATGCTGCTCCGCATCGACAGCAAGGGCGCGCATCGCGTGTTCAGCGCGTTCATCGGCGGCTGCTGATCGTCGCCGGGGCTAAAGCCCCGGCCTACCTCTTCACTCGGACCGCAGCTCGCCGACCAACGGACGTCCCAGCGCGAAGCGGCCGGCAAGGATCGTCGCGATCGCGCCCGCCGCGAAGATCACGGCCAGCCACGCCGGCAGCGTCCAGCCGCCGGGCATCCCGCGATCGATCAGCGCCGGCAGAATCGCCACGGCGGCCGCCAGCACGCCCGCCACGATGCCCGCCACCAGCAGCATCAGGTGCTCCGACAACACGAGCCGCGACACCTGCGACTGCGCGTAGCCGACCGCGCGCAGCAGCGCCAGCTCGCGCCGCCGCTCGAGCACGTTGCGCGCGAGCACGGTCGCCAGGCCCACGGTGCCGAGCAAGAGGCCGAGCGCGCCAAGCGTCTGGAACGTCGACAGATAGGTGTTCTCGACGCGGTTGTAGACGGCAAGGCGATCGTTGGTCGACTCGACGTCGAGCCCCGCGTCCACCAGGCCTTCCTCGAGCGCCGCCGTCGCGATCCGGATGCGCTCCATCATCGCCTCCGCATCCGGCGCGCGCGGCAGGTCAGCCAGCAGCATCCGGAACCCCTGCTGATCGGGGAACAGCTGCAGAAACGCCGGTTCGCCAATCAGAATCTCGCCCTGCAGCACGGTGTGCGCGATGGCCCCGACGATGCGAAGGCGGATCGGACGCGCGGAGTCCTCGTCGATGATCAGCTCGTCCCCCACGCCTGCATGCAGCACGTACTGCAGCGACGTCGCATCGGCAATCGCCGGAATCGCGCCGTCGGCCTGCGGCCGCATCAGCATCCGCCACGGATTCGCGCGCTCTGCATCCGACTTTGCCGAAGACGAGGCGAAGTTGAACCGGTTGGCCTCGACGAACGCCTCCGTCACGCCGACGACGCGCGGCCGGCGCGGCTTGTACAAATTCAGGCAACTCGCATCGTCGCCAGGACGCAGCCGCAGCGGATAGAACCTGGCCCCTTCGAGCGCGTCGTCGGCGCCGAACAGGCCGGCGGCCTCGCGGCCGTCAACTGAGTTCAGGTCGTGCACCATCGGCAGCGCCGACTCGCCAATGATGGCAAAGCCGCCCGCTCCACCATCCGGCTCCAGCGCATCGTCGCCGCCCTTCCTGAAGGCGTCGACCGACACGATCATGAAGACCGCGGACGCGACGAGCGCTGCGGAGAGCACGCTTCTGCCGGGACGCCACGCGGCGTTGCGCACGCCGAGGCGCGACAGCGCGCCGCTTCCACCGCCCGACAGCGCAGGCCCGCGGCCGGCGTTCAGCGACAAGCGGAACGCCGCGAGCGCGGCAATCAGCAGCAGCATGCCCGCGGGAAAGAACGCAGCAGCGTCCGGCAGCACGCGCGCGAAGCCTGCCGCAACCAGAGCGGTCGCGCCGGTCGCCGACACGATGGCCAGCGTCACGGTGCGGCGCGACGCGGTGCGCGCGGCCGCCGGCGCAGCCGACCCCACGCCGCCAAGCACGGTTCGAGTCGACAGCCCTCGAAGGCCGCGCAGCGAGAGGATGATGACGATGGCGGCGGTGATGATGCCGGCAAGGACGCCTGTCACGAGCGGCGTGGGCGAGACGTGCAGCGAGAGCGCGGTGGTGTTGACCGCGCCGCTCCACCAGGTGCGCAGGCCGTAGAGGACGAACGCAGCGTAGCCGACGGCAAGCGCGGCGCCCGCGAGACTGCCCGCGACGGCGAGCGTCAGGCCTTCGGCCAGGAACAGCCGGCGGATTGTGCGGGCCGGAAACCCCAGCGCCTGCAGGAGGCCGATCTCGCGCATGCGCTGCTCGATGCCGAGGCGGAAGAAGAGCGCCGCCAGCAGCAGCGCCGAGATGAGCAGAAAGAAACTGAAGCCGAGGAAGTACTGCCCGAAGTCAGCCGCGCCCTGCGCGGCGTCTTCGCCCTGCTGCCGCACGTCGATCAGCTGCAGCCCCGCGGCCTGGAGATCGAGACGCAGCATCAGGCCCGCTTGCAGCGAAGCAAGAACGTCGCCGGGGTCTTCGCCGGCCGCCGGCGCGACACGAATCGACGTCAGCGATCCGTACCGCGAACCCCAGAAGCGCTGTCCGTGCTCGAGCGGGATGAACGCCTTCGGCGTGGTGCGATAGGCGTCCCAGTAGTCCTCGTCGACCTGGCGCACGCGGCCAAGGTCGATCGGAAACGGCGGATCCCAGTCGGACAGATCGGTGGAATCGCTGATGCCGGGATAGTCGGGCGCCAGATCGCGATCCGCCGCAAGGCCGGCGATCGGCACGACGGCCGACACCACGAACTCGGCGCTCTCGATGCCGAGGCGTCCCTCGTCGAGCCAGCGGTAGAACTCCATCCGGAGACGGTCACCCGGCTTCGCGCCGAGATCGCGCGCGGCCCATTCGTTGAGGACGATTGGCGGGTACGGATGCGCGGGCGCCCGCAAACCCTCGCGAAGCGATCCCTCGGGCAGTGTTGCCGGATCGAGCGACGCGATCAGCGAGTACGGCGTCGCACGGTCGCCCACCCGCATCTCGTTCGCCAGATACGCCATCACGGGCATCGCGGTGGCGCCTGCCTCGGCGGCGATGTCGTTGACGTGCGTCGCGACTTCCTCTGTCAGCAGGCCGGCCTCGCTTTCGATCAGCGCGACGCCGCCGAGCACGCTCGTCTTCAGTCCGAGGTCCTCCGGCCGCGCCGAGGCCTCGAGCGCAGTCAGCAGCGGGCCGGCCGCGCCGGGTGTGCGCCGGAACAGCACGAGATTCACGCGCCCGTCGATGCCGAGGTCCGACTGCAGGCGCGCCAGGTTCATGAAGACGGCACGCACCGGGCCCTGCGACGGCGACGGCGCGAACTCGCCGAGATCTTCGGCCGGCAGCACGCCGGCCGCGCGCGTACGCAGGGATCGTCCACCCTCGTCGCGCCGCCCGTGCAGCGATTCGAGCGGAATATCCGACGGCCGCTCCACCCGCACGATCAGCGCATCGTCATCCGCCACGCCAAGCTCGGCGGCGAGGCCGGGGCTCAGAAGAATGTCGCGCCCCTCCGGCGCGCTCCTGTTCACGTCATGCAGCGCGAAGAACCGGTCGTCGATGCCATAGACGACGACCTTCGACGCGCGGCGGCGGCTCGATTCGTGCGTGACGACGGCGTTGGCGGCGATGGCGGGGGCGGCCGCATCGACGAGATCCGGCGCGGTCTTCCGGATGTCGTCGGCCAGCGCGTCACGGAAGAACGTCTGCGCGGTGATGACGACGTCGGCGCGGCCGAGGCGCTGATCGACGAGGGCGCGCAGGCTGCCGCGGACCGAGCCGCCGACCAGCAGCGCGCCGGCGAGCACGGCGACGGCGCAGGCCACGCCGGCGACGACCGCGGCGTTGGTACGGGCGTGATGGCGGAGGCTGCGCCGGACGAGGGCGCCAATCGTCATGACACCAGGCGGCGCGAGTCGAGCTCGTACCGGTGCCCGACGCGCTCGGCGAGCGCGAGGCTGTGCGTGACCACGAGCAGGATGGTGTTCAGTTTCTGGTGGAGGTCGACGAGCAAGTCGGCAACGCTTGCGGCGGACGTGCGATCGAGATTGCCCGTCGGCTCGTCGCACAGGAGCAGGCCGGGCGCGCCAATGAGCGCGCGCGCGAGCGCGACGCGCTGGCGCTCGCCGCCCGAGAGCTCGGCGGGCCGGTGCTCCGCGCGCTCGGCCAGGCCCACCTGCGCCAGCAGCTCGCGGGCGCGCTCGCGGATCTCGTTCGTCACGCCGTCCGGCCGGACGATGGCGGGCGTCAGCACGTTCTCGAGTGCCGTGAGCTGCGGCAGCAGCAGGTGATCCTGAAAGACGAAGCCGACACGCTCGTTGCGGAACGCCGCCTGCTTTGCTTCGGGCAGCGCCCACGGATTCACGCCGTCCAGCGTGACCGTCCCGGACGAGGGCGGCTCGAGCGCGCCGATGATGTAGAGCAGCGTGCTCTTGCCGCTGCCCGACGGGCCCATGATGGCGGCCGACTGCCCGCGCTCGAGCGACATCGACACATCGTCGAGAATCGGCAGCGGCCCGCGCGGCGTGTCAAAGGCTTTCGAGACGTTCTGGACGTTCAGCATGTCAGTTCCAGGCACCGGGCATCACAGCGGCTACGTTGCGCCGAGCGGCAGCGGCAGCAACGGCGTCGCCCTCCACTCGGCAGGCCGGAAAATGCGCGCGCACGCGCGCAGGTGCGGTGTCCAGCGTTCCGACGCGACGGCGTAAAAAAAGACGTCGGAGAGACCGCTCTTTGGCTCGACTCGCCCCGCCGGCGCGGCGGAATGCCGGACATCGCACCGGAGCATCAGCGGCGACGGACCTGCCCGAGCGCCCATTCGCGCGGCCTGCCGCAGTCGCTCGACAGAGCAGCGCGAGCATCAGTGGCGCGCGGCCGTCCTGAGCGTACCGTACGCGGCCTCGGCCGCGTCGGTCATGACGTCGACACTGTAATGCGCGCGCACGCCGATGGCGCCGCGCCGCGAGAGCTCCTCCGCCAGCGCGGGATCAGTGAGCACGCGCAGCAACCCTTGCGCGAGCGCCTCCACATCGTCCGGCGGAACCAGGAGGCCGCCGCCGGTGTTGTTGAGGATCTCGGTGAAGCTGCCGCGGGCGGGCTGCACCACCGGCACGCCGCCGGCCATGGCTTCGAGCAGCGTCAGGCCCTTCGGTTCGTCGTACGTGGCGGGCATCGACATGACGTCGAACGACCGCAGCAGCTTCTGCTTGCCGGCGCGATCGGGCGAGCCGGCGTACGTGAAGTCGCCGCCGAGACCGAGCTCCGCGATGCGCCTGCGCACGCCGGCGAAGTAGTCCTTGTGCTCGGGGCCTAGGTAGCCGCCGGCGACGAGGCGCAGCGGCATGACCGTCTTCTGCTTGAGCAGATGAAAGGCCTCGACGAGCACGTGCAGGCCTTTCTCGGGCGCGATGCGGCCGAAGAAGCCCACGGTCTTTGAATCGCCGGGACTAAAGTCCCGGCCTACCGGTCGCGGCGACGGTTCGTAGCCGCCCAGCGAGATGCCGAGCGGCACGACTTTCATCTTCGACGCCGGAATGCCCAGATAGCGGCCCATGAAGCCGGTGTAGTACTGGCTCACCGGCAGGAAGAGATCCACGTGATCGATCTGCCGTCGAATCAGCTCGAGCGACTCGCTCTTCCACGGCTCGGGCAGATTCTCGAGGAACAGATCCTCGCCCTGCATGGTGCAGACAATCGGCACGCCGAGCGCGTCGCGCAGCGGCTTCGCGAGACCGATGAGCAGCGTGAACGGCAGATTGATGACGTCGAAGGCCGGTTCGGCGCGAAGCCAGTGCACCAGCTTGTCGACTTCCTTGGCCTGATACCCGCCAGCGCCGCGCAGCATCGACACGGTCATGCCACCCAGCAGCGCGGGGTCGACTTTGATCTGCCGCTTCGAGGCGAACCTGAGCATGGGGGCCCAGTCCCAGAGCTTGTCGAACAGCCACGGCGTGCGCCGGAACAGCGGCACGTACTGCTCGAGATACACGCTGATGCCACCGAAGGACACCTTGCGGCGGCTCACGTTGCGCTCGTCGGTGAGCGTGGGCGTGTAGACGGGCGCCAGCACCACGTCGTGCCCGCGCGCGAGCAGCGCCGAGGCCAGCGCGTTGTCGCGCAGACAGCTGCCGCAATACATGTCGGCGGCGCCGGCTGTCAGATAAAGAAGACGCAAGACTAAAAACTCAAGACGGAAGATCCCGTCACGCTGTCGATCGCTCCCAGAATAGCCTGTGCCGACCGGTCGATGTCTTCGTCGGTCGTCGACCAATTGGCCACGGACACGCGGATGGCGGCCATGCCCTGCCAGGTGGTGCCGCCAAGCCAGCAGGTGCCTTCCTGCTGCACCGCGGCAATGACCGCGCGGGTCGCTTCGTCACCGCGCGCAAGTGAATCCGGCAATCCTCCCTTCGGCTCGATCCGCACCAGCACCTGATTCAGGACAACGTCGTTCAGGATGCGCACATGCGGATGCGCCGAAAGCCGCGCCGCCATCCGCCGCGCGTGCTCGGAGCAGCGATCGACGAGCTCGCCGAGACCGTCGCGGCCCAGCGAAGCCAGCGAGGCGTACACGGTCACGGCGCGGCCGCGGCGCGATTCCTCCGGCACGTACTCGTGCGGATCGCGCTCGGCGTCGGACGTCTCGATGTAGGCGGCGTGCAGCGTCATCGCCGCGCGATGCGCGTCGCGGTGCCGGGTCATGACGATGCCGCAGTCGTAGGGGACGTTGAGCCACTTGTGCGCGTCGGTGGCGATGGAGTCGGCGCGCGCGATGCCCTGTACGAGATGCGCGCGCGACTTGCTGGCCAGCGCCCAGAGGCCGAACGCGCCGTCGACGTGCAGCCACGCGCCCCGCTTCTCGCACGCGTCGGCGATGGCCTCGATCGGATCGAACGCGCCGGTGTTCACGTTGCCGGCTTGCGCACACACGATCGTGAGGTTCGGGGGTTCGGAAGTTCGGGGGTTCGGAAGTTCGCTCAGGGCGCGCTCGAGTTCCTCGACCCTCATGCGTCCCTGGTTGTCGGTCGGCACGCGCGTGACGCGCGCGGATCCCAGACCGAGATACCTGAGCGCGTTGAAGATCGTGTAGTGCGACTCATCGCTCACGACGACGTCGATGGGCGGCGCGCCGAAGAGGCCGTCGGCCTCGACGTCCCATCCGGCCTGCTGCAGCAGGTGGTGGCGCGCCACCGCCAGCGCGGTGAAGTTCGCCATCTGACAGCCGGTGACGAAGCCAGCGCTCGCGTCAGGCTGGTTCACGAGATCGCGCAGCCAGCCGGCGACGACCTCTTCGACCACCGACACGAGCGGCGAGAGCACGTAGATGCCGGCGTTCTGATCCCAGGTGGAGACGAGCCAGTCGGCGCCGAGCGCCGCCGGCGTGCTGCCGCCGACGACGAACCCGAAGTAGCGCGGCCCCTGGGTCGCGACGGTGCCGGTGGCGCCGGCGCGGGCGAGCCGGTCGATGATCTCGACGGGATCCTGCCCGGCCGCCGGCAGCGGTCCGCCAAGCGCCTTCCGCAGTTCCGCGGCGGTTGCTGTCGCGACGACCGGCCGCTCGGCGACGGTATCGAGGTAGGCGGCGGCGTGCCGCGCGGCGGCGTCGAGCGCGTGAGTCATCAATGGGGACTGCATAAATGGGACGGGTCTAATTATTCATCGGTAGCCGCGGCGGGCGCGCACGGTGTGGCGGCCCGGCTTCACGACTTCGACCTTCAGCTCGTGCCAGCCGCCCGGCGCGACGCCTTTCGGCGAATAGCGCAGCACGTAGCTCTGTCGGAAATCGTCGAACGCATTCCTGAACGACGACACGACGTGGTTGCGGAAGATCGGCTCCGCGTGGACAACGCCGCCGGTACCCTCGGCCAACTTCTCCACCATCGCGACTTCGGTCGCCGCGGCGCGCGTCGGGTTCCACTGGCGGATGACGCCGCGCTGCGGCCCGGTCGGCCGCGAGTCGTCGAGCAGCACGAGATGCAGCACCGATTCGGAGCGGTCGGCGACGGCCGTGAGTGTTTCGATGGAGGTGACGCCGCCGGCGTCGGCCGCGTCGGTGAGCGCGAGCACCATGTGGCGGCGCCCGGTTTCCGGACGATGAAGGAATGCGGCGAACAGCGCGTCGTAGACCGGCGAGATCCGCCCCATCTTCACGCGCGACACGTCGGGCGCCGATCCGGCCGGCTGCCAGCCGAAGGCATCCTGCACCTGGTCGTCGAACGTCAGCAGCCGGATGCGATCGCCGGACCGCAGCAGTCCCGCGACGGTGACGATGTCGCGCTTGAGTGAGTCGATGCGCCCGCCCTGACTCACGCTCGTGTCGTGAAAGATCGTGACGTCGATCGGCACGTCCTCGATCGACACGGCTTCCACCTGCTGCAGCACGCCGTTGTCGTAGAGCCGGAAGTCGGCTGCGGTGAGGCCGGCGACGACGCGGTTGCCGGATTTCACGGAGACATCGACCGA